>JALQVJ010000382.1 GCA_023260355.1 Burkholderiaceae bacterium
GCTGTTGCGGTGCTCAAGACCGCCATAGGCGTTGTCTGCCGCGTGCATCATGAACACGTAGCGATCCCACGGCGGTGTGCCACCCGCGCCATGCCACTGGTCAAATTCGGTCTCGATGATGCGCCGCGTGTCGGCAACCAAGCGCGTGCCATCTATGTTGGTGGGCGCACCAGTGATGGCCCACACGTGGGGAATGCCACGCACGGAAAACTCCGCCTTCCACAGGCGGCCTTGGGTGACTGGGCAATCGGCCAGCTCGTCGTAATCGGCGCAGCTGTAGCGGCCAAAGCCGTCTGCATCCACACGCACAGGGGCCATGCCCGTGACCATTTGCCAGTCTGCCGCTGCCGGGTGTTTGGGCCGTGGCATGTACACGTGGTGGGGCCGGTGCTCTGCGCCGGCCACTTGCAAGACAACGCCGGTGCCGTTGAAGAAACAACGCTCGTCATCGACATAGGCCATGCGCACCGATGGGTCAAACGCGTACACGTCATAGCGCACGACCAGCGGCTCGCCCTCGGTCGAGTTGATGCGCCACGACGTCTTGTCCATGGCCTTGACCTGCAACGCCATACCGCCTTGCTCTGCTTGCAGTGACTGCAAGTGCTGCGCGAACTCGCGCACCATGTAGCTGCCCGGAATCCACACCGGCAAGCGCACCACTTGGCGGGCTGCGGGGTGCGGGACTTTGATCACCACGCTGATCAGGTGCGCGTGGATGTGATGCGCTGCGATCGTGATGTCGATGGCGGCGGCGCGGGAAGCGGTGCGGGCGGTTGTGGGCATGGTTGCGTGTGGGCGTTTCAACAGCGGGCTATGCCACGCTCAGCGGTGCAATTGGTTCAAGCGTTGTTCGATATCGGCTGCGGGCACAGCGCCTGGCACGCGTGTGCCATCGATAAAGAAGATGGTGGGTGTGCCTGTGATGCGGTTCTCGCGCGCAAACGCCAAGTTGCGGTCGAGCGCGCTGGTGTCACAGTCGGACTTGGCTGCGGGTGGCTTGGTGCCATCCAGCATCCAGTCTTCCCAGGCCTTGACGCGGTCTTTGGCGCACCAAACGCCTTTGGATTTGGTGACTGAGTCAGGGCCGAGCACGGGCAACAACATCACCGTGATGGTGACGTCTTGCATGCCAGCCATGTCGCGTTCCAAGCGCTTGCAGTAGCCGCAGTTGGGATCTTCAAAAATCACCAACTGGCGCTTGCCGTTGCCGCGCTTCATGGCAAAACCATCTTTCACGGGCAAGTCTTTGAATGGGATCTTCAACAAATCATTGGTGCGCGCTTCTGTCAGGTTGATGCGCGACTTGAGATCAATGATGGCACCCTGGATCAGGTATTGACCGCTCTGGTCAACGTACATCACGTCATTGCCCACGCGCAGTTCCATGATGCCCTTGATGGGGGTTGCGGTGACTTCGGCGTCTGCTGGCAGTTGCGGCAAGCTCTCGCGCAGCTTGGCCATGGTGTCTGCGGCCCAAGCCGATGCGCTGATGCTCAGCACGGCGCCCAGCAGCAGGCGAGAAACAAAACGGGTGTTCAACATGTGGTGGCTTCCAAAGAATGAGGCGTCAAGAATACACAAAAGCGCAGAGCCCAAAGCCCACATGGTCTCAGCCGTGCGGCTGGTGCGGGCAGCAGCGAGCGCTGCAACGACGCATGGGGGCTCAGTTGGGCTCGGCGAGGCGGGCTTGTGCCATGGTCCATTGCTTGACCGGGCCCATGCGGTCAAACCATTGCATGCCGACGTTGCGCAGCGTGCCCACCAAGGGCAAACGGCTGGCAAAAGCCAAGAACAAGGCGTCAGTGGCTGTCTGCATGCTCAGCGTTGGCAGCGCGCGCGCGCGCTCATAGCGGCGCAGCAATTTGAGGTCACCGACGGAGCGCCAGCTCTCGCGCTGGCTCAGCACGCGGGTCAGTTCGGCCACGTCGCCCAGACCCAAGTTCAGCCCCTGGCCAGCCAGTGGGTGCACGGTGTGGGCGGTATCACCTACCAGTGCGATGCCTGATGCGACCCAGCGGTCGGCGCGGCTCAACACCAGCGGCCAAGTGGCCACTGAGCCAATGACTTTGGCCTCGCCTAGGGTGTGGTGGCTGGCCTCGGTGAGCGCTTGTGCCAGTGCCTCGGGGCCGGCTTCGCGCCACGATTCGGCCTTGGCTGCTGGCTGCGACCAGACCACGGCCATATCTTGGCCATCGGGCCCACCAATGGGCAGCAAGCCCAAGATGGTGTTGCCGTCGAACCATTGCCAAGCGGTGCCCGCATGGGGCTGCGCCATGCGCACGCGGGTGGCCAAGGCATGGTGCGGATAGGTCACGCTGCGCGCGGTGAACCCAGCCAGCGCGCGGGTGGTGGTGGCGCGGCCTTCGCTGATCACCAGCAAACTGTTCGCTTTGGCCTCAGGGGCGCCAGCGGCCACGGTGATTTTGGGGTTGGCTCTGACTGCGTCTTGCAGACATTGGATCAGGGCGGGGACATCGACGATCCACGTCAAGTCGTCGCCCTCTGGGGCGTCAAACTGCACACAGCCTTGGGCGTCACCGAACACGCGCATCTGGCGCACGGGCGTCGCGATATGGGGGTCTTGCGGCCAAGCACCCACCGCTTCAAGCGTGGCCTTGCCCGCATGGTTGATGGCATAGGCCCGGACATCGGCCTGGGCGGGGGGATTCAAGTCGCCCACCAACGTCACGCGCAAGCGCAAATTGGCCAGCGACAAGGCCAGCGCCATGCCGACAATGCCCGCGCCTTGGATGGTGACGTCTTGAGAGGAAGCCATGCGCCAGATTCTAGTAGCGCGGTGCCCGCGACACTTTGCGGTGGCGCAAATCCTGCGCTTGCTCGGCTTATTACAATAGAGCCCTTGTGAGCGCACCCGCGCCGGCCCCTCGCGCCCCCATTTGAGGGCAGCGGCCCACCTAAGGACACCCCATGAGTTTGAAATGCGGCATTGTTGGTTTGCCCAACGTTGGTAAATCCACCCTGTTCAACGCGTTGACCCAAGCAGGCATCGCGGCCGAAAACTACCCCTTTTGCACCATCGACCCCAACGTGGGCGTCGTCGAAGTGCCCGACTCCCGCTTGGCCGCGCTGGCCGAGATTGTTCAGCCCGAGCGCATCCTGCCCGCCATCGTTGAGTTTGTGGACATCGCTGGTTTGGTGGCAGGCGCGAGCAAGGGCGAAGGTTTGGGCAACCAGTTTTTGTCACACATCCGCGAGACCGACGCCATCGTGAACGTGGTGCGCTGTTTTGAAGACGACAACGTGATTCACGTCGCGGGTCACGTCGATCCGATCGCCGACATCGAAGTCATCCAGACTGAGCTGTGTTTGGCTGACTTGGGCACGGTCGAGAAATCTTTGCAGCGCTACACCAAAGCGGCCAAGTCGGGCAATGACAAAGAGGCCGCCGCACTGGTCAAGGTCTTGACCCACTGCCAGGCCGTGCTGGATGAGGGCAAGCCCATCCGCACCGCCGACCTCAGCGACGATGACAAAGAGCTGATCAAGCCGTTGTGTCTGATCACGGCCAAGCCCGCCATGTTCGTGGGCAACGTGTCCGAAGACGGCTTCACCAACAACCCATTCCTCGACAAATTGACGGCCTACGCCGAGAGCCAAGGCGCGCCAGTGGTCGCCATTTGCGCCAAGATTGAAGCCGAGTTGTCCGGTATGGAAGACGAAGACAAGGCGATGTTCCTGTCCGAATTGGGTCAAGACGAGCCGGGTCTGAATCGCTTGATTCGCGCTGCGTTCAAGCTGCTGGGCTTGCAAACCTATTTCACCGCAGGCGTGAAAGAAGTGCGCGCGTGGACGATCCGCATCGGCGATACCGCACCGCAAGCGGCGGGTGTGATTCACACCGACTTTGAGCGTGGTTTCATTCGGGCGCAGACGATTGCCTTCGATGATTACATCAGCTACAAAGGCGAGCAAGGCGCCAAGGAAGCAGGCAAGATGCGCGCCGAAGGCAAAGAGTACGTGGTCAAGGACGGCGACGTGCTCAACTTCCTCTTCAACGTGTGAAGCCGCTCGAGCGACCCCGCGCACGCTGAGACTGCAGGCCTGCCTTGGTGCAGGCCTTTGTATTTTTGTTTGTATCCACCGAAGGCCATCCATGACCGCCACCGAATCCACCGCCGATCAACCCACGCCTGCCCACGCCCAGCGCTTGGCCAAGCGAGTGGCGTTCGAGCAAGGGTGTTCGCGCACCGATGCCGAGGCCTTGATTTTGGGTGGGTGGGTGCAGGTAGACGGGCGCGTGGTCGAGTTGCCCCAAGAGCGCGTCTACCCCAAGCAAACCGTCACCGTCAAAGCCGGCGCCAAGGTTGAGCCGCTGCAGCCCGTGACTTTGGTGTGGCACAAGCCCGCGGGTGTGTTGTTGCCCGAGGCGGCGGTGTGGCCCGATCCGTTTGCGTTGGACGTGGTCGGTGAGCGCCAGCGCTGGAAGCAAGACCCCACGCAACAGCGTTGGGTGCGCGCACACATCCACAAGTTGATGGCGGTGTCGCCGTTGGCCGAGTTGAGCAGCGGCCTGATGGTGTTGACGCAGCGCGAGGGCGTGGCGCGCAAGGCCACCGACCGTTGGGCGCCACTTGAGGACGAATGGTTGGTCGAAGTCGCCCCAGATAAGCGCCTGAAGGACCCCGACGAGCGCGAGAGTGTGTTGCGCTCGCTCAAAGCCGCTGTGTCCTGGCACGATGAGCCGCTGGACCGCGCCCGTGCGAGCTGGCAAAGCGAGTTGCGGCTGCGCTTGGCCATCCACGGCACGCGTTTGGGTCAAGTGGCGTATCTGTGCGAACGCGCCAAACTCAGCATCACTGCGGTGCGCCGACAGCGCATGGGCCGCGTCAGTTTGGCTGGCTTGCCCGTGGGCCAGTGGCGATACCTTGCGCCCCAAGAAAAGCTCTGAGCCCGTTGCGCTGAGGCCATGCAGTGCATCGGGTCACTGCATCTGTTCAGCGCGCTCTCAGGTTTGGTAGCTGACGCGCAAGTGGCGGTTCAGGGCCACGGCGCCCAACAAAATCACCAGCGCTGCCCAGTGCAACTGTGGCATGGCGCCCCAGTCGATCAGCACACCGCCGATACCCGCGCCCACTGCTTGGCTGAGGTAAATCGCCGAGGTGTTCAGTGCGATGGATGCGCTCGCCGCGTGCGGCGCAATGCCCGCCAAACGCGCTTGCTGTGACGAGTTCCAGGCAAAGCTCACCGAGGACCACGCCAGCATGGTGACGATCGCCGAGATCACGCCGCCCGCCAATCCCCACACCACGCAGCTGAAGACAAACGCCCACAGCGACAGCGTCACCACGGGCGCTGGTCCAATGCGGTCGATGCGCTTGGTCAACACCAGCATGCCGATGAAACCCATCAAACCATTGCAGGCATAAAACAGCGCCAAGTCACCGGGCGTGGCGCCCAGGTACTGCGTGAGGTAGGGCGCAAAGTAGGCGAACAACACAAACTGACCACTGCCTGCGACCAGCGTCACCGCGACGGTCTTCATCAGCACACTGTTGCGAAACGTCTCGCCCCAAGCGGCAAGCGGCATGGGTGGCGGCTTGATCGGGCCCGGCAAGATGCGCCACAACCACACCGCGTTGATGACGGAGAGGATGGCGATCAGGCCAAACGCCGAGCGCCAACCCCAGTGGTTGCCCATCCATGCGCCCAGCGGCACGCCCATCACTGACGCGACCGACCAGCCCAAAAACACCAAAGACATGGCCTTGGCACGCCGCTCGACTGGCACGAGTTGGCTGACAGCGGCGGCCGCTTGCGGTGTGAACAACGCCGGCCCTACCATCGCCGACAAGCGGATCACCAAGAGCTGCGTGTAGGTCTCGGCGGCAATGCAAAGCAAGTGCGTGACGCCGTACCACATCATGACCGCGGGCAGCAGCCAGCGGCGGTCCCAACGCCCCACCAAAATCGCCAGACCCGGCGCGCCAATGCACATGAAGATGCCTGCGGCAGAAATGATTTGCCCCGCCAAGCTGATCGAGACGTTCAGGTCAGCGGCCAAGTCATTGAGCGTGCCAGGCACCACCATCACCCCGGTGCCAATGACCACGTTGCCAAACATCAAAGCCCACAACACCCGCTTGAGGGTGCGCGCATCCAGCGATTCAATTGAGGTGGTCATGGGTGGTTGGGGTGTGGGTGGTACGCCTGCGGCGTGGCGAATCTCAAAGCGAGAAGTATCTCGGTTTTGTGCTGCGCCTGCAGTCGCGCGCGCGAATATGTGCAGTCGGGGCACGGGCCCCGCGTGCGGTCACTCGTTGGGGCGAAACGCCGATTCGCTGGCAGGCGCGCGATCGGTTTGTTCTGCGGCTTGGCGCTCCAGCGACAGCGCGATCAGCTTGGGGTAAAGCGCGCGAAAGTCGGCCATCATCTCGTCAAAGGGCAGGTCGACAAACAGCCCCCGGTCATGGACGTATTCCATGTGGCGGCGCGATTGTTGGTCAAACTCATGAAACAGCGCATCGCCCGTGCCGTCGAACACCAAGGGCTTGACGCCAAAACGCGCGCACATGCCGCTGTCAAATGCCGGGGTGATTTTGAAGGTTTGCTCACCCAGCCAGACCTGCACATAGCCGTGATAGATGAAGGTGTCGGTCTGCATCAGCGCCGCGAGCTTGGGCGAATTGAGGTGGTTCTTGACGTCGGCAAAACCCAGCGCAGCCGGCACGCCAGCAGCGCGCAAACATGCGGCGAGCAACACCGCCTTGGGCACGCAAAACCCCGAGGGTTGTTGCACGATGTGGCTCGCCGTGAAGGTCTGGGCGTCAGGCAAAAACCGGTAAGGGTCGTAGCGCAGTTCATCGCGCACGGCGTTGAACAGCGCGATGGTGGTTTGCAGGGGGTCGGACGTGTCGGTGTGGGCCAACGCGCGCGCATTGAAGGCGCGAATCTCAGGGGCTTCGTGATCCACAAAGCGGGTGGCGGACAGATAGTCTGGTGCGCGCGCAGTCATGGCAACCTCAAGCAGCAGTGGCCTGCCACCAGTCAAGCAACCACTGAGACACCGCCTCGGGTTGCTCCATGGGGCTCATGTGCCCGCATGTGGGGATCAGGGTCAGGGTGGCGTGCGGCACCAAGTCAGCCATGGCTTGGTGTTGTGCGGGCGGGCTCCAGGCGTCGTCCTCGCCGCAAAGCAGCCACAGCGGGCAGGTGATGGTCGACAGCAAGGGGCGGGCATCGGGGCGGCTCAGCAGGGCTTGGATTTGCGCCTCAAACTGCGCCGCACTGCTGCGCTCTTGCATGTCTAAGATCGCGTCGAACACGGCACTGTCTCGGCGTGACTCGTGCACCATGCCGCGCGCCCACTGCGAACCCATGGCGCGCATGCCTTGGCGTTGGGCAATGCCCAGCAGGGCCATGCGGGCGCGCTCCTCTTTGTCGCCCGCTTCGCCCTCAGCGCGCGGGTGTGCGCCAGTGTCCAGCAGGGCCAGGCCCGCGATGCGCTCGGGTGCCAAGCGCCACATCTCGAGCGCCACGCGCGCGCCCATCGAGTGACCTGCCACCCAAATGCGATCTTGTTGGCTTTGGCTCAGCGCCAAGCGGGCCATGTCGGACAGGCTGTTGAGCAAACCCCAGGCCGGCACGATCGGGTTGGCCACGGCAGACAGGGTCGCCGCTTGGTGCGCCCAGACCGCCGCGTCGCAGGTCAGGCCGGGCAACAACAACAGGTCGGGCTTCATAGGGCGTGGTGCTCAGGTGCCGGGGATTTCTTCGGTGTCGACTTCGCTGCGCGCTTGTGCGGGGTAGCGATTGCCGGTCACGGTGTGGGTGTTGATGATCTCGTCGATCGATTGCATCAATCCCTCGTCCAGCGTGACGTTGGCGGCGCCCAAGTCCTCGTGCAAGTGCTCCACCTTGGTCGTGCCCGGCAGCGGCAAGATGTGCGGCGCACGGTGCAACAGCCACGCGATGGCGAGCTGTGCGGGGGTGCAACCGGCTTCGTCGGCCAACATGCGCAGAGCGGGGTGCAAGTCCAAGTTGGCTTGGTAAGCGTCACCCATGAACCGGGGCATGGACTTGCGGATGTCTTTGTCGTCGAACTGGCTGGGGTCAGGCGGCGTGCTGGTCAAGAAGCCGCGCCCCACCGGGCTGAACGCCACAAACGAGACGCCCAACTCTTTGCAGGTGTCGAGCACACCCATCTCGGGGTTGCGCGTCCACATCGAGTACTCGGTTTGCAACGCAGCGATGGGGTGCTCCGCGTGCGCTTTGCGCAGCGTGGCTGCCGACACCTCAGACAAGCCGATCGAGCGGATCTTGCCCGCGCGAATCAAATCCGCCAACGCACCCACACTCTCTTCGATGGGCACCGATTTGTCCCAACGGTGCAGGTAGTAGAGGTCGATCACGTCAGTGCGCAAGCGCGTCAAGGCCTCTTCGCAGGTGGCGCGAATGCTCTCGGGGCGGCCATTGATGGCGCGCACCTTTTTGCCATCAGGCTGGGTGACGCCGATCAAGCCGCACTTGCTCGCCAGCGTGAAGCGGCTGCGGTGCGGCGACAAAAACTTGCCCACCAACTCTTCGGACGCGCCAAAGCCATACAACGCCGCCGTGTCAAAGTGGGTGACCCCAGCATCCAAGGCCTCCAACATGACCCGCTCCGCTTGGGCTTCGGGCACCGCAGGGCCATAGGCGTGGCAGAAGTTCATACAGCCCAATCCGATGGCGCTGACGGTGAAGGGGCCGAGTTGGCGTTGTTGCATGTCCAGGATCTCCGAGTGCGTGACTAATCAGGGTCGTTCAGCGGCGTTCAGCATCAAGCAGCCTTAAGCCGCGTTGAGCTGTTGCTCAAGCTGGTGCAGCACTTGGTAGCAAGGCAGCACGCTGGCCACAGACGCGTTGGGCTGTCGGCCTTCTTGGATCGCTGCAAAGAACTCGCGGTCTTGCAACTCGATGCCATTCATGCTGACGGCCACTTTGGACACATCGATGGGCTCTTCTTTGCCGGTGAACAAGTCATCGTAGCGCGCGATGTAGGTCGCGCTGTCACCGATGTAGCGGAAGAACGTGCCCAAGGGGCCATCGTTGTTGAAGCTCAGGCTCAGTGTGCAGATCGCGCCGTTGGCCGCCTTGAGCTGGATGCTCATGTCCATCGCAATGCCCAGCGTGGGGTGGATAGGGCCTTGGATGGCGTTGGCTTGCACCACGGGGCTGCCCGCCTGGTACGCAAACAGATCGACCGTGTGCGCGGCGTGGTGCCACAGCAAGTGGTCGGTCCAGCTGCGGGGCTGGCCCAGCGCGTTCATGTTGGTGCGGCGGAAAAAGTAGGTCTGCACATCCATTTGCTGGATGTTGAACTCACCCGCCGTGATGCGCTGGTTCACGTACTGGTGGCTGGGGTTGAAGCGGCGGGTGTGGCCACACATGGCGACCAAGCCGGTTTCTTTTTGGCGCTGCACCACGGCCTCACCTTCGCTCAGCACGTCGCACATCGGGATCTCGACTTGCACGTGTTTGCCTGCCTCCAAGCAAGCCAAGGTTTGGCTGGCGTGGATTTGTGTGGGGGTACACAAAATCACGGCGTCGACTTCAGGCAAGGCCAAGCTGTCCGCCAAATCGGTGGTGACATGGTGGATGCCGTATTTGTCGGCCACTTCTTTGGTTTTTTCCAGATCACGGCTGATCAACGAAACCACTTCAACGCCGTCGATGATCTCGACCGGCAGATCCGGCACCTCACGGTCGAGGGTGCTGGTGGCCCGGGCACGATCGTCGGCCCGGATCACCAGGATGGTGCGCACCAGTTCGGGAACCTCGGCGATCGAACTCAGCGACCACGACAGCATCCG
>JALQVJ010000440.1 GCA_023260355.1 Burkholderiaceae bacterium
GCTTTGGCATTGACTGACCTCAACAACATGTTTGGGGCGGTCAAGTTCTACAAGAAGGCCAGAGGCGCGGGCGTCAAGCCCATCTTGGGCGCCGAAGTGATGCTGCAAGACTGGCCTGGTTCGCCCCAAGAGAGTGCGCACATCGCGTCACCCAGCAACGCGACGCCGGCGCCCCGCATAGTGCTGCTGGTACAAAACCACCAGGGCTATCTCAATTTGTGCGAGTTGTTGGCGCGAGGCTGGACCCAGGGGGTCCACCGCGATCAAGCCCATTTGAAGTGGGCCTGGCTCGAAGAGTTGGGCGAAGGCCTGCTGGTGCTCAGTGGTGCCCAAGCCGGCCCCCTGGGTCGGGCGCTGCTTGCCGGGGATACGGCGCAGGCATCGGCTGTCGCCCTCGGCTTTGCAAAGTTGTTTCCGCATCGCTACTACATCGAGCTGCAAAGAGCCGGGCGCGCGGATGATGAGCGCTATGTGCAATTGGCGGCAAATCTGGCCGCGCGCCTCGGTATTGCAGTCGTGGCCACTCATCCCATTCAGTTTTTGACGCCACAGGACTACGAAAGTCACGAGGCACGTGTCTGTATTTCCGAAGGCGAGATTTTGGGCAATCGCCGCCGCGTGCGCCGATTCACACCCGAGCAGTATTTCAAGTCGTCGGCCGAGATGGAGGCGTTGTTTGCGGACTTGCCTTCCGCGCTGGCCAACACGGTGGAGATCGCCAAGCGTTGTAGCCTCACGCTCGAGTTGGGCAAGCCCCAACTGCCCAATTTCCCGACGCCGGTCGTGGATGGCAAGCCCATGCCCATGGCGGACTATTTCCGCCAGCTGTCATTTGAGGGTCTAGAGGAGCGCTTGGCCTTGTTGTTCCCGAACGAAGCCGAGCGCACCGCAGCGAGGCCTCAGTACGTCGAACGCTTGGAGTTCGAGATCAACACGATTCTGGGCATGGGGTTCCCAGGCTACTTTTTGATCGTCGGGGACTTCATCAACTGGGCCAAAAACAACGGTTGCCCGGTGGGGCCTGGTCGAGGTTCGGGGGCGGGATCTTTGGTGGCGTATGCCCTCAAGATCACGGATTTGGACCCCCTGCGGTACAACTTGTTGTTCGAGCGGTTTTTGAATCCTGAGCGGGTGTCAATGCCCGACTTTGATATTGACTTTTGCCAGACGAACCGCGACAGGGTGATCGACTACGTCAAGGAGCGCTATGGGCGCGATGCGGTCAGCCAAATCGCGACTTTTGGCACCATGGCGGCAAGGGCTGCCGTGCGTGACGTGGGCCGTGTGCTGGACTTCAGCTATGGGTTTTGTGACGGCATTTCCAAGTTGATCCCCAACAAGCCTGGCACCCACATCACCATTGCAGAGGCGATTGAGCAAGAGCCGATTTTGAAGGAACGCGTGCAGCGCGAAGAAGAAGTGCGGCAACTTCTCGAGATGGCACAAAAGCTCGAAGGCATGACCCGAAATGTCGGCATGCACGCAGGTGGCGTATTGATTGCGCCGGGTAAGTTGACTGATTTTTGTCCGCTGTATCAGCAACCTGGCAGCGAGTCGGCCGTCAGCCAGTTCGATAAAGACGATGTCGAGGCCGCTGGGCTGGTGAAGTTCGACTTTTTGGGGTTGGCCACGCTGACGATTCTTGAGCTTGCCCGAGACTTCATTCGCGCGCGACACGAGTCGCAGCGGGACTTCAGTTTTGAGCGCGTGCCACTGGATGACGCGAAGGTCTATGACTTGTTTTCTCGAGGACAAACAGAGGCCGTTTTCCAGTTTGAAAGCCGTGGCATGCAGGGGAGGCTGCGCGATGCCAGACCCAGCCGCTTGGATGACTTGATCGCCCTGAACGCCTTGTATCGGCCGGGTCCGATGGACTTGATTCCGACATTTGTGGCCCGCAAACACGGCCGAGAAGAAGTGGTGTACCCCCATCCCTCTTTGGCCGAGATGCTCTCGGAAACATACGGGATCATGGTGTACCAAGAGCAGGTCATGCAGACGGCGCAGATCATGGCGGGTTACTCATTGGGTGGCGCGGACATGTTGCGCCGTGCGATGGGCAAAAAGAAGCCTGAAGAGATGGTGAAACAGCGCGAAATTTTCCGCGCCGGCGCCGCTGAAAAAGGCATTGATCAAGCCAAGGCAGACGAAGTCTTTGATTTGATGGAGAAGTTCGCAGGCTATGGCTTCAACAAGTCACACGCGGCGGCCTACTCATTGCTCGCGTATCACACGGCTTGGGTGAAGGTGCACTTCACGGCGGAGTTTTATGCGGCGAATATGACGATTGAAATGGGCAACACCGACAAGCTTCGGGTGTTGGTCGAAGACGCGCACGCGATGGGTATCCAATTTGAGGCGCCCGATATCAATCGAGGGACCTTCCGATTTCATCCGGTGAGCGACAAGGTCGTGCGTTACGGCTTGGGCGCAATCCGTGGTTCAGGCGAGCAAGCGATTGAGGCCATCGTTGCGGCCAGAGAAGAAGGTGGCCCGTTCAAGTCGTTGTTTGATTTTGCCGCCCGTATCGACAAGGCAAAAGTCAATAAACGCACCATCGAGGCCTTGATCCGTGCTGGCGCGATGGATGGACTCGAGCGCAACCGAGCTGCGCTGTTGGCATCCCTCGAGCGCGCGATGGACTTCGCTGCAGCACAAGCGGCAAATGCCAATCAGGTGGGGTTGTTTGACATGATGGCCGACGCAACCGGGGCCTCAGACGAAGAGCCCGATCTTGTGCATGCCTTGCCCTGGGGTGTGCGTGAGCAATTGATGCAAGAAAAGCAGGCACTGGGCTTTTTCCTTTCTGGCCATTTGTTTGACGAGGCCAGTGCCGAGGTGCGGCAGTTCGCCAAAACCACGCTAGACGCTTTGGTTGACAGCCGAGACCCTGTGCTTGTGGCGGGGGTCGTCAGTGATGTGCGTGTGATCAACGGGCAGCGAGGCAAGCTGATCATCTTCCGCTTGGACGACATATCCAAGAGTCTAGAAGCTTCAGTCGATGAGGGTCTGTTCAACGCCAACAAAGAGACACTGAAGGACGATGAGCTGGTTATTTTGCAAGCTATTCCCCAGCCAGATCGCATGTCTGGTGGACTTCGGCTCAAAGTGCAGCGCGTGTGGAATATGGCGCAGGCGCGGTGCCGATTTGGCAAGCACTTGCGGGTCGAAGTGCGCGAGCGCATGCCCAACTTACACCAGCTGATTGAGCAACACCCCCCCAAACGCGAGTGGGCTGAGGAGGGGGAGCGGATTCAGGGCCTGAAGGTGGTGCTGCATGTCGTGAGAGACCACGCAGAAGCCGATATCGAGTTGGACGATCGCGCGCTGTTCTTTCCCTCAGAGGCAGCGATTCAAGGGTGGATGGCGCAAGCACACGCGCAACAAGCCAAGGTCGTGTACCACGCCAACTGACGCGTGAATGGCATGAAAAAGCCCACCGTTAGGTGGGCTTTTGTCATTGCACCCGTGAGCCAGTTGTGTCGACGGGTGTGGTGATCGGACCTTGGCCGGAGAACCGCTCCAGCCAGATGTAAATCACCGGCGTGATGTAGAGCGTGACAGCTTGAGAGAGCACCAAACCGCCGACCACCGCCAAACCCAAAGGTTGGCGCAACTCTGCAGCTGCACCATGCGCCACAGCGATGGGCAGCGCGCCGATTGCCGCGGTCAACGTGGTCATCATGATGGGACGGAAACGCAGGATCGCCGCTTGTCGGATCGCATCTCTGGGTGATAGGCCATCGTTGCGCTGGGCATCAAGCGCAAAGTCGATCATCATGATGGCGTTCTTCTTCACGATACCAATCAGCATCAACAGGCCAATCACCGCGATGATGGTGAGATCCTTGCCGAAAAACTGCAGCGTCAATAGCCCACCCACCATCGCAGAGGGCAAGCCCGCCAAGATGGTCAGCGGGTGGATGTAACTCTCGTACAGCATCCCCAATAGGATGTAAATCACGATCACAGCAGCAACCAAAAGCCAAACTTGTGACGCCTGTGACGACTGGAAAACTGCCGCATCACCACCATAGCTCGTCAAGATCGTGGGTGGCATTTTGAGCTCTGCCACCATCTTATCCAGCGCCTGCGTCGCCACGCCCAGGGGCACGCCTGGCGCCAAGTTAAATGACAGGGTCACAGCCTCGAGCTGGCCTTGGTGCTGGATCGAGACCGGCCCAAGCGTGCGTTCCACGCTGGCGAAAGATGACAGCGGCACCAACGCCCCCGATTTGGTTCGCACATGAATGTTCAAGAGGTTGTCTTCCGCCTGCCCACCATCCGTGGGCACCGACAAGATGACCTGCCACGTACCGGCATCGCTGTAAATGCTTGCCACTTGCCGATCGCCGTAGGCGCTGTACATCAGCGTGCGCAACGAGGCCATATCGACACCGAGCATCTGGGCTTGGACTTTGTCGATCTTGAGTTCGGCTTGCAAAGCCTTGTTCTCCGCATCGGTGTTGACGTCAGTGAACCGTTCGTCGCTGTTCATGGCCGCCATGACCTTTTCAGACCAAGTGGTCAACTCACCGCCACTGACACTTTGCAAGGTGTATTGATAGCGAGCCCGACTGAAGCGGCCGCCGACCTGCAGGTTTTGCAAAGGCCTGAAGAAAACCCGCACACCTGCGACTGACGCAGTTGCTTTGCGCAGTTCGGCGATGGTGTCTTTGATGGCAGGGCGCTCTGATCGGGGCTTGAGTGTGAGGAACATCCGCCCGCTGTTGCCCCCCCACATGATGGCCGCCATGCTTTCAATGGCGGGGTTTTGTTGGGTGATTGCTGCGACCTCATCCACCATGCGCTGCATGGTTTTAGGCGCCACATCTTGAGGGCCGGTGATGGTCGCCATGACTTGACCGATGTCCTCCTCGGGGAAATAGCCCTTGGGCATGATCACGAATAGCCATACCGTGAGGGCAAAGCTGGCCAGCGTCACCACCAGCATGACCCAACGGTGATGCAGGGTCCAATCCAAAGAACGGCGGTAGCCATTCAGGGTGCGTTGAAAACCCCATTCGAACCATGCGGTCATCGCCAAAGTCAGGCTCTTTTGCTGTTCGACTGCATTGGTTTCATGGCGCAGAAAGCGGCTGCAAAGCATCGGTACCAGCGTCAGTGACACCACCGCAGAGACCAAGATGGACAGACCAACGATGACGGCGAACTCATGAAAGAGCAAACCCAATGTGCCTGGCATGAAGAAGATTGGAATCAGCACAGCGACCAGCGATATCGAAATAGAGACGATCGTGAACGACACTTCGCGCGCGCCGCGCACTGCGGCCTCGAAGGGCTTCATGCCGCCTTCGATGTGTCGAACAATGTTCTCCAACATCACAATCGCATCGTCGACGACCAGTCCTACGGCGAGGGTGATGCCAAGCATCGAGATGTTGTCCAGGCTGTAGCCCATGGCGTAAAGCAGCGACATCGCGCCCACCAGCGAGACTGGAATCGAGAGCGTGGGGATGATCGTTGCCGAAATGCGCCGCAGGAACAGAAAAATCATCAGCACGACCAAGACGATGGTCAGCGCCAGTGTGAAGTAGATGTCAGCGAGGGCCTCGCGAATCGATTTACCGCGATCGTTCAACGACTGCAAACTCACACCCGTTGGCAACTGCTCGCGCAGGCTTGGAAGAGCCTTTTGGATGGAGTCGATGACGGCAATCGTATTGGCGTCGGGCTGCCGCTGGACCGCAAGAATGATGGAAGGGACGCCGTTGTAGCGGCTGATGCGGGTCTCGTCTTCAACGGAGTCGAGGATCTGTGCGACGTCCCTCAAGTACACAGGCACGCCATTGCGCACAGCGACAATGTGTTGGGAAAATTCTTTGGCGCTGCTGAGCTGGGTGTTGGCTTGGACGATCAGTGATTGGCTCTCGCCTTGGATCACGCCCAAGGGCGTCGTAGAGTTCACGGCGCGCAAGCTGTTGGCGATGTCATCCAGCGTCAGATTGCGGCTGGACAAGGCCAGCGGATCCGCTTTGACACGCACGGCGTACCGGCGGGCGCCGTACACGATCACCTGGGCAACACCCTCGATGGTGGATAGCGAGGGCGATATCAGGTTCTCAGCGAACTGTGACACACGCGTCAAGTCTGCCGTGTCAGAGCTCAACGCCAAGATCAGCACCGGCGAGTCCGCGGGATTGACCTTGCGGTAGGACGGCAAATCCGTCATTTCCGACGGCAGCCGGCGTTGGCTTAGCAGCAGTGCCGATTGGACGTCTGCGGCCGCGTCGTTGATGTTTTTGTCCTCATTGAACTCGAGCGTGACCGACGTCCGCCCCAAGCTGCTTGAGGATGTGATGGTTTTGATGCCAGCGATCGTGGAGAACTGCTTCTCTAGGGGCAGTGCAACAGATTGCGCCATCGATTCAGGGCTGGCGCCAGAAAGGTTGGCCGTGACGTTGATGGTTGGCGTGTCGTATCGCGGCAGGGCGGCAACCGGAATTTTGCTCAGGGCAGACGCACCCAGCGCCAAGATGGCGATATTGAGCAACACCGTCATCACTGGACGGCGAATGAACAGCTCAGTGGCGCGCATGCTTTACTCCCTGGAGCCAGAAGCTGCTGCAGCGCCGACGACGCGCACTTTGGCGCCCGGGCGGACATTTTGCCGCCCATCAACGACAATTTTTTGGCCGTCTTTGAGCCCAGTCACGGCGATGAATTCGCCCATTGTGGTCATGGGAGTCACTTTTTGCAGTGTGGCTTTCCCGTCATCACTCACGACGAGCACTGAGCGGGCGGCGCCCTTGATCACGAGACTGGCTTGGGGAATCACGGCGACTTGCCGCAAGCTTTGGGCTTCGAGTGACACTTGCACGGACGCCCCCGGCCACAGGTCCAATTGGGTGTTGGCGACCTTGGCCTTCAGCCCCATCATGCCGGTCTCTGCGTTGATGGTGCTGTCAAAGAAGGTGAGTTCTCCTTTGCGTGGCTGGTCTTGATTGGGGATCTGCAAATAGACGGGGGCACCAACGCCGGCACGCCGGATGGCTTGCACTTGGGCCTGCGGCAAGTTGAACGCCACACCCATGGGGTCCATTTGCGTGATGGTCATCAGGGCAGTGCCCGCAGCGCCAGCATTGACGGGTGTACCAGGCACCACGTCAATGCGGCCCAGTCGGCCACTGATCGGTGCGGTGATGGTGAACAAGCTCACTTGAATTTCTTGTGCTGCAAGGGCTGCCTCATCAGCCTTGACTTGTGCCATTTGGGCGTCGACCTGTGCCGCGATATTGCTGGTCGCGCTGGGCGAAACAAACTTTTGGTCCAGCAATGCCTGAGATTGCTGCAGCTGTCGTTGCAACTCTTTTAGGTTGGCTTGTGATTTCGCCAAATTGGCCTGGGCCTTGGCCAAGTTGGCGCGCTCAACACGGCTGTCCAATTCCAAGAGGACTTGACCGCGTTTGACGCGATCACCCTCGCGCACTCTGACCTCGGCGATCAAACCATTGACTTGTGAGCGCACCGCCACGGTTTGAAGCGCTACCGTGTGTCCGTTGGCGCCAATTGTCTGCCCAACGTCTTCGAGCTTGACCGTGTGCACCGTGACAGCAGATGGGGGAAAGGCTTTTTTTCCAGCTGGACCGCCGGTTCCGGTTTGGCCTTTGCCCGCAGTTGCAGTTGAAGCTGTGGCATTGGGCTTGCCACCACCCGCAGGTGCGCCTTCAGGGGGCTTGGCAGCTTGTGCCCACGCGTTGGCAGTCAACATCAGAGTGAGAAAACCCAAGAGGCACTGGCGATTTTTCATCGGGAAACAAACTGAATACTGAATCATCGACATTATTTGACTCATGAAGGCCACAGATAGCACGTGCTTTATCGTTCACGTAAATGATGTGCCCTTTAGTATCAGTTAGGATAACAGCATCAGTGATGTTCTCTACGA
>JALQVJ010000447.1 GCA_023260355.1 Burkholderiaceae bacterium
GTTCATGGGCTGTGACCCGCTTGCGCAACAGCCGTTTGCCGTTTTTGGTATCCCGTTTGACGGCGCCGTCACCAATCGCTCCGGTGCACGCATGGGGCCAAACGCGATTCGGCAAGCCAGTTGGATGTTGTGTGATGCCGAACACCCGGTGTTCGACGTGTCGCCAGTGGGCTATTGTGGCGATGCAGGCAACATGTCCCTGCCCAACGCGAGTGGTTTAGACGCCGCCAGGCGCGAGATCGAATCACAAGCGCTGGCTTTGATGGAGCGGCATCACGTGATTGCACTCGGCGGCGACCATTCCGTCACGCTGGCCCTGTTGCGGGCCGCTTTTGCGCGGCACGGCCGCATGGCACTTGTCCACTTTGACGCCCATTGCGATACGTGGACAGACCACTTTGGCGAACCCTCCGGTCACGGAACATGGGTCGCTGAAGCCATTGCCGAAGGTTTGGTTGAGCCCACCCAGTGCGTACAAATTGGTATCCGATCAAGCGGCATGAAAGCCGCGCGAAACTATGTGAAGGACCAGGGCGGCGACATCTACACCGCAAGGCAATTGCGAGGCAAAGATGGCGAAGCATTGCAAGGCGTTGTGGATGAAATTGTCGATCGACTTGGCGATACTCCTGCCTACCTCACGGTCGATATCGACTGCCTTGATCCCGCGTTCGCGCCGGGCACGGGCACACCCGAGCCTGGCGGCTTGACCAGCAGCCAATTGCTCACCTTCATAGAAGAGATGGCACCATTGCATTGGATCGGCATGGATTGCGTCGAGGTGTCGCCGCCATATGACCACGCGGAACTAACCAGCCAAATTGCGGCGCAAGTCGTTTGGACGTATGTCGCAGGACAAGTGGCACAGATCACCCAAGACACACCATGAGCCTGCTTTCCTCAGATACGCTGTTGAACCAACACAGCTATTACGAAGCCAGCACGCGCCGGCTCGTTCACGGTGAGCCGCTGGTCGATGATGTTCGCGCAGATGTGGTGGTCATCGGCGCGGGCTTCACCGGTTTGACCGCAGCCATCGATCTGGCCCAGCAGGGCTTGCAAGTCGTGGTCTTAGAGGCCGATCGCATTGGCAGCGGAGCATCCGGACGCAATGGCGGCCAGGCTTTGGTGGGGTTTGCGAGTGGGCAGGCGGAGCTCGAGCAACAGCTTGGCCTTGCCGATGCCAAAAGAGCGTGGGACATTTCACTCGATGCGGTGGCGTTGCTGAAAGAGCGGCTCAACCAACACGCGATTGATGCCGATTGGCGGTCCGGGGCATTGACGGTGGCGACGACGGCTCGCAAAGCACGCGCCTTGCGAGCAGACGCAGACCAGTGGGCGACACGATACGGTTTTGAAACCCAGTGGCTCGATGCGCCAGCGTTGTCCCAACACATCTTGTCGCCTCGCTATCAAGGCGGCATTCACGAAGAGGTGTCAGGCCACCTCCACCCTTTGAAATATGCGCTGGGCTTGGCGCAAGTGGCGCGCAGCCTTGGTGTGCGCATGCACGAGCACAGTGCAGCCTTGTCATTGGACACTGGACCGCCAGCGTTGGTTCGCACAGCCACAGGTTCGGTCACCGCTGATTTTGTGGTGCTTGCGGCCAACAGCACATTGGGTGCATGGTCGCCAAAAATCGCGCCCGCGATGCACGCACGGATCATGCCGGTGGGCACCTACATCGCTGCGACGCCCCCGCTTTCAGAAGCACAAGCGCACGACACCCTACCCAGTTGCTCGGCCGTGTGTGACACACAATTTGTGCTGGACTACTTTCGACTGAGTGCGGACCGTCGCCTTTTGTTTGGTGGGCGCGTCAGCTACACCACCATGACGCCTCCTGGCTTGAAAGGCCTGATGCAAAAGCGCATTGCCCAGGTGTTCCCACAATTGGGCCGCATGCCCATTGACTATTTGTGGGGCGGCTTTGTCGACATCAGCATGAACCGCGCTCCCGATTGGGGCCGACTTGCACCGCACGTGTATTACGCCCAGGGCTTTAGTGGGCACGGTGTCGCGCTGACCGGTATGGCCGGGCGCTTGATCGCGCAGGCCATTCAAGGGCAGGCCAGTGGCTTTGACCTATTCGCGCGTTTGAAGCATCGCCCGTTTCCAGGTGGGCCCTTGTGGCGCACACCGTTGTTGGCTTTGGGCATGGCATATCACCGCATGAAAGACTGGTTTTGACGCGTGTCACGGACGCCATGACGGCAGGCGTGAGCTATCGGAGGGGCTTGTAAAACCGGTCGCACATCCCTGACAATGGCTGCAAGGGGTGTACCTTGAATAACGATTTCACAAAAGTGTGGTTGCCCGTTGACCACCGACAGCTTGGGGATGGACCCCAAGCATCACCATTCTTCATCTTGGGCGAAAAATACGCCGCCGCGGTTCAAACGGCGGCCGGCGCGACGCCCGTGTTGTTGCCCATGGCAGGCGCCGAAGACGTGGACCGATACCTGCCCTGGATGGACGGTGTCATGTTGACCGGCTCGCCCGCCAACGTGCACTCCCGCCACTATGGGCGTGATGTTGCCGATCCCGCATTGCCATTGGATGAGCGGCGCGACAGCGTCACTTTGGCGTTGGTGCGGGCCTGTGTTGCCCAAGGGGTCCCGTTGTTGGGCGTGTGCCGTGGCATCCAAGAAATCAATGTGGCCCTTGGCGGCACCTTGTTCCAAGGGGTTCAAAACCAGCCGGGCTATCTGGATCACCGCGAAGACAAAACGCGCTCTTTCGCCGAACAGTACGCCCCGGCGCACCCGGTTCGCTTGGTCGAAGGCACCGCCTTGCGCGCGTGGGCCGGGTCAGAAACGGCCATGGTGAATTCCTTGCATGGTCAGGCCATTGAGCATTTGGCGCCGGGCTTGCGGCCCGTCGCGTATGCCCCTGATGGGTTGGTTGAGGCGGTCGAAATTGAAGGTGCCAGCACCTTTGCGCTCGCGGTGCAGTGGCACCCGGAGTGGCGGCCCCACGAAACCCCGTTTTATGCCGCCATTTTCGCGGCCTTTGGCAAGGCGTGTGATGCCAGGCGTTTGGCCAGAGCTCACCGCGAGGCGTTGCCTGAAGTCATCCCCTAGCGCCACTGCGTTCGGTGTGCGGTGGGGTCGCTGCGCGAAAGCGCGCGCGACAAGATGAACAAATACAAGGCGACTTATGAGTACGCAAATGCGCAGTTTTTCAGATTTAGAGGTGTGGTTCAACGAGCGGCGAATCACCGAGGTGGAGTGTTTGGTGCCCGATCTCACGGGCGTGGCGCGAGGCAAAATCTTGCCTCGCGAAAAGTTCTACGAAGACCGTGGCATGCGGTTGCCAGAAGATGTGGTCGTCATGAGCGTGACGGGCGATGTGCCCCAGCAAGGGCCGTTCTATGACGTGATCAGCCCCATGGCGCACGACATCCATTTGCGCCCTGACCCATCGACGGTGCGTGTGGTGCCTTGGGCTGCAGACCCCACCGCTCAAATCATTCACGATTGTTTTGACCGAGACGGCAACTTGGTTTCGTATGCGCCCCGCAGTGTGTTGAAGCGTGTGTGCGCACTCTACGAACAAGAAGGCTGGGAGCCCGTTGTCGCGCCTGAGTTGGAGTTTTACCTTGTCGGTCGCAACACCGATCCAAACACATTGCTGTCACCACCAGTGGGTCGCAGCGGCCGAGCAGAAACGTCGCGCCAGGCGTACAGCATTGATGCAGTCAACGAGTTCGACCCACTGTTTGAAGACATCTACGAGTATTGCGACAAGATGGGCTTGAATGTGGATACGTTGATCCACGAAATCGGCGCCGGCCAGATGGAAATCAACTTCTTCCACGACCACCCACTGGGTTTGGCAGACGAAGTGTTCATGTTCAAGCGCACGGTTCGCGAGGCTGCGTTGCGCCATGGCATGTATGCCACGTTCATGGCCAAGCCGATTGCAGGTGAACCCGGCAGCGCGATGCACATCCACCAAAACGTGCTGGACAAAGCCACGGGAAACCCGCCTATCTACCAGGGGTCTCAAGACCCGTAGCTTGCGGCGGGTTCTTTTGGGTCAACGGTAGTATTGGCGAGCAATGCTCACACTAATGTAGGTTTGTGGAGGATGGAGCCCCTTCCAGTTCTTGAAT
>JALQVJ010000152.1 GCA_023260355.1 Burkholderiaceae bacterium
AAGCTGAAATTTGACTCGGGTTCGCCCAATTGTTCCCCCCACAACCGAGAACTGCGGGGCAGTCGGGACGCTAAAAAATCCATTTGATCGCTCAAGATCCGGCGATTCCTGAGGATGAAATCCTCCCAAACACTGGGCACATACGGCACGTAGAGCAGCGGCATGCGCGCTTGCTCAGGCGTGCGATTGCCTTTTCGGTGGTTGCAGGAGCGGCATGCCGTGACCACGTTGCGCCAGTGGTCCAGCCCTTTTTGTGCCGTGGGCACGATGTGCTCGCGTGTGAGCTCGTCTTCGGGAAACCGATCGCCGCAATACGCACAGGTGCAACGGTCGCGTTGGAACAATTTGGCGTTGGTCAGCGAGACTTTGGCGGCCAATGGGTTGACCCTCGGCACACCTTGCGTGCCAATGATCGAACTCACTTGGACGATCGACTGTTGACCGGTGCGGGCGTTGTGCCCACCCCGAAACACAGCGATGGTCTCACCCTGCTCCCATTGCACTTCACCACAAGCGTAGTGAATCACGGCCTCTTGCAACGTGATCCACGATTGCGGCAACCCATGTCCTGACAGCCTCAGCACTCTCACGCGACAACCCCTCCAAGAAGATGTTTCATGATGGGGCCCCGGGCTGGTGACCCCTGCCACGCTATAGTAGCGTGCAAATATGACAAGCGCATCACCTGTTTGACAGCATGAACATCTTTCGCGGCCTGCCCTCTGAGAGTGAACATTCCCCTCAGTGGCTTCAAGCCTGTGCCCTCACCATTGGCAACTTTGACGGTGTCCACCGTGGGCACCAAGCCATGCTCGCCCTGTTGATCAATGAGGCCAAGCACCGCGATGTCCCCAGCTGCGTGATGACCTTTGAGCCGCACCCGCGCGACTTCTTTGCCGCTCTGCATCAAAAGCCCGAGTTGGCCCCAGCGCGCATCGCGACGACTCGGGACAAACTCGCCGAGCTCGCCGCTTGCGGGGTCGACCACTGCGTCGTGTTGCCTTTCAACGCGCGCTTGGCCAACATGCCGCCAGAGGCTTTTATCCAAGACATCTTGGTCAAGGGACTGGGCGCGAAATACGTCCTCGTGGGCGACGATTTCCGGTTTGGCGCCAAGCGCGCCGGTGACTACGCCATGCTGGACGCGGCCGGCCAAGCGCAGGGTTTTGACGTCGCGCGCATGAACAGCTATGAAGTCCATGGCCTGCGGGTCTCCAGCTCTGCCGTGCGCGAGGCGTTGAGCGAGGGCCGCATGCAGGACGCGGCAGCCCTGCTAGGACGCCCTTACAGCATCTCGGGTCACGTGGTGCATGGCCGCAAGCTGGGGCGCGAGCTGGGCTTTCGCACGCTCAATCAGCGGTTTCCCCACTGGAAACCTGCCGCCAGTGGCATTTTTGTGGTGCAGGTGCATGGCTTGGGCGACCAGCCGCTTTTGGGCGTGGCCAACATGGGCATCCGCCCCTCGCTGGACGCCAACGACGTGAATGGCGGCCGCGTACTCTTGGAAACCCACGTCTTGGATTGGCCCGAGGCACTCAGCCAGAGCCTGCCCAATGGGGAGGCCTACGGTAGAATCGTGCGCGTGGATTTGCTGCACAAACTACACGACGAACTCAAGTACGACAGTCTGGACGCCCTCAAAGCAGGCATCGCTCGCGACTGCGACGACGCACGCGCGTGGTTTGCCTCCATGCACTTGCAGACCCACCGCCAAATCACCCGCGATCGAATTTGACTCTCGCTCGCCGCGCGGTCAGCCGACCGCCCCTTGTTTGCTCTTGCGCGTCGCTGCGCCCCGCCTGATAGGCCACTCGCACCCCTTTTGCCATGTCCAGTTCCGAGACCGATTACAGCCAAACGCTGAACCTTCCCGACACCCCGTTCCCCATGCGTGGCAACTTGCCCAAACGCGAGCCCGATTGGGTCAAGGAATGGAACGACCCAGACCACGGCACATACGCCCGCTTGCGCGCAGCACGCGTGGGCCGCCCCAAGTTCATCTTGCACGACGGGCCACCGTATGCCAACGGCAAGATCCACATCGGCCACGCCGTCAACAAAGTCTTGAAAGACATGATCGTCAAAGCACGCCAACTGGCCGGTTTTGACGCCCAATACATCCCCGGCTGGGACTGCCACGGCTTGCCTATTGAAAACGCGATTGAAAAGTTACACGGGCGCAACCTGGCGCGCGATGACATGCAGGCCAAGAGCCGCGCCTTCGCCACCGAGCAAATCGCGCAACAAATGGCCGACTTTCAGCGCCTCGGCGTGCTGGGCCTCTGGGAGAAGCCTTACAAGACCATGTCTTTTGAGACCGAGGCCAATGAGATCCGCGCCTTCAAGCGCGTGATGGAACGCGGCTTTGTGTACCGCGGCCTCAAGCCGGTCTACTGGTGCTTTGACTGCGCGTCCAGCCTGGCCGAATTTGAGATCGAATACGCCGACAAGAAAAGCGACACGTTGGACGTGGCGTTTCTGGCCAACGACAACAGCGCGGTGGCGCAAGCCTTTGGCCTGAGCCAACTGCCTGGCGCCGTCCAAGAGGCCTTCGCCGTGATCTGGACCACCACGGCATGGACGATTCCCGCCAACCAAGCGCTGAACGCCAACCCCGAGATGACCTATGCGCTCGTGGACACACCCCGCGGGCATTTGATTCTGGCCGAGACATTGGTCGCCGCGTGTTTGGAGCGTTACGGCGTCAGTGGGCAAGTGGTCGCCACGGCCAAAGGCCAGCAACTGGGTGGCCTGCAATTCAGGCACCCATTGCACGACGTGCATGCCGACTACAAGCGCCTGAGCCCCGTGTTTTTGGCCGACTATGTCAGCGACAGCGACGGCACCGGCATCGTGCACTCGTCGCCCGCCTATGGTGTCGACGACTTCAACTCGTGCATGGCAAACGGCATGACCTTTGCCGACATCCTGAACCCTGTTCAAGGCAACGGCGAATACGCCGAAGACTTGGGCTTGTTCGGTGGCATGAACATCTGGAAGGCCTGCCCCCGCATCATCGAAGTGCTGGGTGAGCACAACCGCTTGATGGCCACCAAAACCATCACCCACAGCTACCCGCACTGCTGG
>JALQVJ010000168.1 GCA_023260355.1 Burkholderiaceae bacterium
TCGGTCTGCTCTGCGTGACGAAAAAGGAAGCGTACGCATTCGACAAGGATGCCGTCCTGGTGCTTACCGCCTTCGCGGATATGGTTTCCGTCGCCATAGAAAACAGTGCGCTCATCCGGGAATCCATCGTCAAGGAACGCAAGGTGTTTGGGCAAGCAGTTGCGGCCTACCAAAATACGCGCTACACCTTGGCCGAATTGCAGACGCAAGTTCAGGTGGCGCGTGTGTTTGTGGACAAGTGCATCGAGCTTTTGTTGGTCGACGGCTTGGACACCGCAACGGCCAGTATGGCGAAATACTGGTGCAGTGATCTGCAGTGCAAGGTGATGGATGAGTGCGTGCAGCTTCACGGCGGCTATGGCTACATGTGGGAGTACGCCGTCACAAGACAGTACGCCGATGCACGCGTTCAGCGCATTTATGGCGGCACCAACGAAATCATGAAAGAAGTGATCAGCCGCAGCATGGGCTTGGGCGCCAGGTGACGTCAGCGAGTGACACGCGCCGAGCGTGTCACCGCGAACGCCTGCAAGATCAGACGGTGGCTGCGCTGGTTGCTGGCTGCTGGGTTTCACCTCGCATCGCCTGAGCGGTGAGGTCCAGCGAGCGCAGCCGCAGGTCTGTGTCGTAGATGTCGTTCACCATGATGAACTCGTTGGCTTGGGTGAGTTTGGCGATTTGCATCAGGCCGGCACGCACCGTCTCGGGTCCACCCACGACAGCCGCCGCCAAGAAGTCCTGCACAGCGGCCAGCTCATGGGGCGGCAAACTTTGCAAGAAGCCCTCGACGGGTGGCGGCAACTTGCCGCGGCGCCCGGTGATGATGCCGTGCACCCGCTGATACAGGCTGGAGGCGAGGAAGTCGGCCTGCGCATCGTTTTCAGCAGCAACCACCTGAACGCCGACCGCGGCGTACGGCTGGGCGAGTTGGTCAGAGGGTTGAAAGCTTTGCCGATACACCGCGAGTGCTTGTAGCAAAAGCCGTGGTGCGAAGTGGGCTGCAAACGCGAAGGGCAAGCCGAGTTGCCCGGCCAGTTGCGCAGAAAAGAGGCTGGAGCCCAGCAACCAGATGGGCACATGGGAGTTTGCTCCTGGCGTCGCAATCAAGCGTTGCCCGGGTTGAGGTGTGCCGAGCAACTGCTTGAGCTCCATCACATCTCTGGGAAAGTCTTGCTCTGTTTCGACCCGATCGCGGCGCAAGGCTCGCATGGTCATGCCATCGGTGCCCGGTGCACGCCCCAATCCCAGGTCAATGCGATTGGGATAGAGCGCAGCGAGTGTACCGACCGCCTCGGCGACCACCAGCGGCGGGTGATTGGGCAGCATGATGCCGCCCGAGCCAATGCGAATGCGCTGTGTGCCACCTGCCAGATACCCCATGATCACCGCAGTGGCTGAGCTGGCGACGCCTTGCATGTTGTGATGCTCAGCAACCCAGTAACGCGCGAACCCGAGCCGCTCTGCGTGCTGCGCAGTTTTGAGTGCAACCTGCAGCGCGTGGTCGACGCCGTGGCCGTCGCGCACTGCAACCAAGTCCAGCATGGACAAACGAATGTTGGATAGATCGGTCATGTCGGTTTTATACCGTGGGATGCGAAATTTTGCTGACACTCAATGAACACCCCTCACACGGCAGTATCCTTGGTGCCATGCCACTTTTTCCAGTCCAAGTGTTCGCGGGCCGAGTCCAGACTTTGCCTGATTCGGGGCGCCCGTCTGCCATTGCCAAGCACCGCTTGACGGAGCCAGTGCATGTGGGCTTGGGTGGCCTAGCGGCGGACTCTCAAGCCGATCTGAGTGTGCATGGCGGTCCTGACAAAGCGGTCCATGTGTATGCGTCGGATCACCTCGGGGCACTGAGTGCCGCGTTTCCTGACGCCAAGCGCCCATGGGTACCCGGCGTGTTGGGCGAAAACCTATCCGTCTCAGGGCTGAGTGAGCAGGACATTTGTATTGGTGACGTCTGGACTTGGGGCGAAGTTCAGTTGCAAGTGTGTCAACCGCGCATGCCGTGCTGGAAAATTGACGAGCACATGGGCGCCCAAGGCGTCGCGGCGTACATCGACAAGCAAATGGTGACGGGGTGGTACTGCCGCGTGCTGCAGGCAGGCGTCGCCAGCGAACATGACGCCATGGCATTGTCCAAGCGCATCAACGCGGCCGGCCATTTGGACAAAGCCTTGCGTTTGTGCGCCGAACATCGCCCGGACTTGGATGCGTTAGAGCGCTTGGCTCAGTGTGAAGGCATCGCGCCATCGTGGGCGACAAAAATCTTGAAGCGGGTTGCCTACTTGCGGCGGAATTGACCCCTCGCACACGCTAGAGGTCGCATGTGCAGCGATCAGTTGACCTGGTAGATGCTGATGAACACGCCCAGCGGCGCACGCACGCCAGAGCCGATGAACTGGTGATCATTGACCCAGGACCACTCGGGCGCGGCGGTCTCAAAACGCGGTTGGCAGCGAAAGTACACGCGCTCTGGGTCCACGGGGATGCCGTTGGCCAATCGCTCGCTGTCCTCCAGAGATGCGACGCGCAGCGCCGTGTTTTGGACCCAGATTTGCGCGCCATCGTCCATTTCAATCACATAGCGGGCATCCAGATGGGCATGGGTGCCGCCATTCAAAATCAACTGAAAATCGGCGCCAGCGCCAAGCACCTTGCCGCTCATGCGTGGCCCGGCGATGGTCCCGCCAGTGATTGGAATCAGGCGCCTTCTGCCTGAGGGCATCGTGCCCAAATCCATGGGTTGCGAGACGGTGACAGAGATGTCACACACGTGTTCGAGTTGAGGCACTGGCGGTTTCATATGGGCTCCTGGGTGTCACTTCATATGTTATCCAAACCACAGCCGCCACAGGCGTCACCCAGGTATCAAATAGGCCGTGAAATCAATCGCACGCAGCACCTGATCGGTGTGGCTGGGCTTGAGCCAGCGTTTCCAAACTGCTCGGCCGTAGGCACCCATGACGACCCAGTCAGCGCCAAGGTCCTTGGCGCTTTGCGCGATTGCCTCAGGCAATGGGGCCATTTGTACCAACCCGCTGGCTTCAACGCCTTGCCCTTGAAGCGCCGACGTGGCCCAAGTGCAAATCGATTGTGCACGGCTCGCATCTGTGCCTGTGGCCACCACGTGCACACGCACGCCGGCCAGCCAAGGATCCTGGCTCCAATTCAGGACTTTGTGGCGCATGCCGCTTGACCCATCAAAGGCCAAGATCACGCTGCGTGGCTCTCTGAACTCGCGCCCGACGACCAGGGCTGGGCGCCGGACTCTGCGCACCGTTGAGGCGACATGGTGCCCCACCTGCACACCATCGCCCTCGCTGCGATCGTGCCGTCCCAGCACCAGCAGCGCCACCGCATTGGCATGTGAGGCAATGGTCTCCTCTAAGTCGCCGTGTCGAAGGCGCGTGTCCACAGAGGGAGGCGCCAAACTCAGTGCGGTCTCGCGCAGCTCGCTCAAGAGCGTTCGTGCCTGTTCGCGATCGCGGCGGCTGCGCAGCTCTTCCTCTGCAGCGAATTGCGCCAGCAGCGTTTCTTGTGCATTCATGCCCAATGTGCCGCTGTGGTCTTGGTCGCCACGCAGAGCAGGGTGGCGTTCGATGATGTGCAACAGTTCAAGACCCAGCTGACTGCGCTGTGCCGCCCACGCACCGTGGCGCGTCACGCTGTCACTGGATGGCAGCTGATCGATGCAGGCGATGACTTTGGATTCGGTTTGCATGGGGACTCCTCAGTGTGCCGACAACAGGTCAACGCCGTCTTTGTCGTGTGTGCCGAATTGATCGACCAGCGTGGCGCTGGCTGCATTGAGGCCGACGACTTCCACCTCTGTGCCTTCCCGTCTGAACTTCAAAACGACTTTGTCCAGCGCGCTGACGGCTGTGATGTCCCAAAAATGCGCCTTGCTGACATCGATGATCACTTGATCGATGACCTCTTGGTAATCGAATGACTCAACAAACCTGTCCGCGCTGGCGAAAAAGACCTGGCCTGTGATTTGGTACTCGCGGCGAAGACCATCGTCGCTTGCACTGGATCGCACGCGCAAAATTTGACCGACTTTGTGCGCGAAAAAGAAGCCTGAGGCCAGCACACCCACCAAGACCCCTTTGGCCAAGTCGTGCGTGGCCACGGTCACCGCAACTGTGGCCAGCATGACGGC
The DNA here is from genome assembly GCA_023260355.1 of Burkholderiaceae bacterium. Lineage (GTDB taxonomy): Bacteria > Pseudomonadota > Gammaproteobacteria > Burkholderiales > Burkholderiaceae_C > RS62. The sequence continues at coordinate 4,169 of JALQVJ010000168.1, forward strand.
GGTCGAACTCTTGGGGTGATGGCGCATTTGCGTCACTGAAGACCAACTGAAAGTGCCAATGGACACCATGATCATCACGGACACCAACGCCGCCATGGGGATTTGGCTGACCCAGTCACCCAAGAACACCACCAAAATCAACAACACCACGCCCGCCACGAGCGTCGACAAGCGTCCCCGCCCACCTGACTTCACGTTGATCACAGATTGACCGATCATGGCGCAGCCCGCCATGCCCCCAAGCAAGCCCGTGGTGACATTGGCCATGCCTTGACCCACGCACTCGCGGTTTTTATCGCTCTTGGTGTCGGTCAAGTCATCAACGATCGTGGCAGTCATCAAAGACTCCAACAACCCCACGGTCATCAGCGTCAGCGAGTACGGAAAAATGATGCGCAATGTGTCCCAATTGAGTGGCACATCAGGCCAAAGGAACACGGGCAAGCTATTGGGCAACTCGCCCATGTCTCCGACCGTGCGAATGTCCAGCCCCAACGCCATGGAGGCGATGGTCAGCACCACGATGGTGACCAGGGGGGAGGGCACCGCCGTAGTCAGTCGCGGCAGCCCATAGATGATCGCCAACCCAGCCGCCGTCATGGCGTAGACATGCCACGTGACACCGGTGAGCTCGGGCAACTGGGCCATGAAAATCAAAATGGCCAAGGCATTGACGAACCCAGTCACCACACTGCGCGAGACGAAGCGCATGAGCCGCCCCAGCTGTGCCCAGCCTGCAAGCACCTGCAAGACACCCGTGAGCACGGTCGCCGCCAGCAAATATTGCAATCCGTGGTCTCGCACGAGTGAGGCGATCACCAGAGCCATGGCTCCCGTGGCGGCAGAGATCATCGCGGGCCGACCACCGGCAAAAGCGATGATGGTGGCCATTGAAAACGAGGCATACAAGCCGACTTTGGGGTCGACACCTGCAATGATCGAAAACGCGATTGCTTCCGGGATCAATGCCAAGGCGACGACCAGCCCAGCCAAGATGTCGTTGCGAACATTGGAGAACCAATCCTCACGGATGGAGTGGAGTGTCATTCGGGTTCAGCCTTCCGAGCAGCGTCGGCGTTGATTCGGCGGAAAAGAGCGCTTGGGCCCGACAGGGCCGGCACGATCGATTCCGAAAAGAAAGTGAGGTTCGCGCACGGTTGGCGCATGGCGTAGTGCGCACCGATCAAGCGGTGGCACAGCTTGATTTTACTGGCCGCGCGCGCCACTCTCGTTGGCATCGCGTGCGCCTTACAAAATCCGCCCACAAAAAAGCCCGGCGACCGCTCTGCAAGCTGGCCGTCGGGCTGGCTGGGTGGTCAGTCACCCAGCTTGGTGCGCCGGTTCGTGGACCTGAAGCCCTGGGCGCGAGACGCATGGATGCATCTCAAGGTACAGAGGTTGAAACCTCTGTGTGACGCCGCTTGGTCATCGTTTTCAATTGGCGTCAGAATGAATTTACCCCTCAGGGCTACCAGCGTCAACGGGGACAAATCCCGATGCGGGTCAACCGTTAGCGGGCAAAAATGGAGAGGTTTTGCGCCACCAGCCGCAACACGCCGTTCGTGAGCCAAAACCTTGGTGTCCCAATCGCTTCAACCCTACTTGCCCTTGAGGCGCATCTCTTCGGGCAAAGGGACGCCCATGCGCAAAACGTCATCTGCCAACCAAAGGGCCGATTTTTGGGCACGCTGTGCGACCGTGGTCAACGGCAGCTGTTGGTAATCGTCGTTGAAAACTTCAAAGCTGTAGTCGCCTCGATATCCCAGTTGTTCGAGCTTCAAGACCAGCTTGGCCAGCTGGGCACTGTGCACGCCCTCGCCAGGAAAGACCCGGAACGTCCGTGCGGTGGTGCGTCGCTCTTCAAACGTCTTGGTCTCGTTCCACATGAAGTCGGACAACTGCACGAGGTAGATTTTGTTGGCATCAATCCAGTCCAACTCATCCAAAGATGTTTCACTGGCAAAGATGTGAAATGAGTCAATGCCAAGGCCCAAATTCGGGCAATCTGCGCGGCACACTACATCCCACGCAGTGGTGAATTCATTGACCACGCGACCCCAAGATAGGGCTTCGTAGGCCACCTTGATGCCATAGGGAATTGCAAGCATGGCGAGCTTGCGCAAGTCCCGCGCGAGATGATCCAAGTCGTCGCTTGCGTGCGTCGACGTTGACGAGCACGCCAGCAGTACATCGCAACCCAAAGCAGCACACATCTCCAACATTGACTTGGCAATGTCGATTTTGTACGCGTGGAGGTCACCGCTGAGGCCCTCAAAGTCGCGAAGCACCTGAAATCCGGTGCCTCTCAAACCACTGGCCGTGAGTTCTGCGACTGCCGCATCAAAGCCGTTAGGGCGCCCCACAAAGCCATCGGCTTTCATGGCCATCGCCACTTGGTTGAAGCAAAAGTTGGCCTAGGACTCAACCAGCGGCACGCTCATCTTCTGGATCATGTCAGCGGTGGGCGGTCGTACCCCGCGCCACCACACGAAGGCCTCAGCGGCTTGCTCGACCAACATGCCGACGCCGTCGGCGATGTTTCGCACCCCAGCCGCCTGCGCTTGCTTAAGGAAGGGCGTGAGCCCTTTGCCGTAGGCCAAGTCATATGCCAATGCGTCAGATCGAAACACGCTGCTGGCAATCGGCAATGACTCGCCAAACAAGCTCGCTGAGGTCGCGTTGAAGACCAAGTCAAACGCTTCATTGCCCAAGTCGCCGTAGCCACAGCCTTCGATCTTGCCGTATGGGCTGGCGAGCCGTGCCAGCGCGCGCGCTTTGTCGACATCCCGGTTGGCCACAACCAAAATGTCGGGTTGCTCATTCAAAAAGGGCAGCAACATGCCGCGGGTCGCGCCACCTGCGCCCAGAATCAGCACGCGCTTGTTCTTGATGGGACGCTGCATGTTGTGCACGACGTCACGTGTCAAACCCAC
>JALQVJ010000249.1 GCA_023260355.1 Burkholderiaceae bacterium
CTTTGGCCCCAACTTGTTTGATGAGTGGCGCTATCTTGATCACGGCGAGCCTGGCCAAGACCCTGCGAGCCGCAAGCCCAACCCCGACTTTGTGCTGAATCAACCGCGCTACAAGGGCGCATCGATTTTGTTGGCGCGCAAGAACTTTGGCTGTGGCTCATCACGCGAACACGCGCCATGGGCCATTGACCAGTTCGGTTTTCGGGCGCTGATTGCGCCAAGTTTTGCAGACATCTTCTTTAACAACTGTTTCAAAAACGGCTTGTTGCCCATCGTGCTGCCCGAGTCCACGGTTGATGCCCTCTTCAACGAAGTGCAGGCCTTTCCCGGCTACGAGCTCACGATTGACTTGGAGCGCCAAGTGGTGGTGCGGCCCCAAGGTGAAGAGATTTCGTTCGACGTGCAGGCATTCCGCAAGTACTGTTTGCTGAACGGCTTAGATGACATTGGTTTGACCTTGCGCCACGCCGACAAGATCAAAGCCTACGAGTCTCAGCGCTTGGCCACCAAGCCTTGGCTCGCCCACACGATGTGATCTGACTGCAGACCCATAGACAACACCGACACCATGAAAAAAATTGCAATTCTGCCGGGCGACGGCATCGGCCCCGAAATCATCGATGAGGCTGTCAAGGTGCTCAAAGCCATGAAGCTGCCACTGGAGATGTCGAGCGCGCCTGTGGGTGGCGCCGCTTACGAAGCCAGTGGCCATCCTCTGCCCGAAGCCACGCTCAAGCTTGCACAAGAAAGCGATGCGATCTTGTTTGGCGCTGTGGGCGATTGGAAATACGACACGCTGGATCGCCCCTTGCGCCCTGAGCAGGCGATTTTGGGTTTGCGCAAGGCGTTGGGCTTGTTCGCCAACTTTCGTCCCGCGATTTGTTACGAACAGTTGACTCACGCATCCAGCCTCAAGCCAGAGTTGGTCGCCGGTCTCGACATTTTGATCATCCGCGAGTTGACGGGTGACATCTACTTTGGCCAGCCCCGTGGCCGTCGCACTGCGACAGATGGGCACTTCCCCGGCGCGGAGGAAGCGTATGACACGATGCGCTACTCCAAACCCGAGATCGAGCGCATCGCACACGTGGCCTTTCAAGCCGCGCAGAAGCGCAACAAGCGCGTCACCAGCGTGGACAAAGCCAATGTGCTGGAGACCTTCCAATTTTGGAAGGATGTGGTCACCGAAGTCGGCCTGCAATACCCCGACGTCGCTTTGGATCACATGTATGTGGACAACGCTGCCATGCAGTTGGTCAAAGAACCCAAGCGCTTTGACGTGGTGGTCACCGGCAACATGTTTGGCGATATCTTGAGTGACGAGGCGTCGATGTTGACTGGGTCGATCGGCATGTTGCCCTCGGCCAGCCTGAACACGAAAAACCAAGGCTTGTACGAGCCCAGCCACGGCAGTGCCCCTGACATCGCGGGCAAAGGCATTGCCAACCCATTGGCCACGATCTTGTCGGCGGCCATGATGCTGCGGTTTAGCTTGGGCATGGAAGATGCCGCTGTGCGCATCGAAAAGGCTGTAGAGCAAGTGCTGGCGCAGGGTTTGCGCACAGCAGACATCTACAGTGAAGGCACGACGCGTGTGAGCACCCGCGAAATGGGCGATGCAGTGGTGAAGGCTTTGGGTTGAAGCCACGCCTGAACGACTCGGTCTGCTGAAAACGCGCCTTCGGGCGCGTTTTTTATGGCGTCGCCTGTCCTCAAATGGCTGCGGCCCCCGATCCACACAACCATGCGTTGCGTTCATGCAAATCATGGCTTGCGCCGTGTTGCGCCGCAACACGCGCACAGACCCATCCGCTACAATGCACGCCATGTTTCACGCGCAGTTCTCCCGTTTGACCTCTGTGTTGGCAGCCTCTGCCGACGCGGGCGCGCGTGCATCCATTACCAAAACCACGACCATTACGGGCTGACACAGTCTGGTTCGTCGTGCGCCCTCCGGCCAGACGAGCCGGGCGAAGTGAACAGCTGGGTCAACACTGTTTCTGCACTGAAAGGGCGATGAAATGAGCAAGTTAGTAGGTTTAGTCGGCTGGCGTGGCATGGTGGG
>JALQVJ010000412.1 GCA_023260355.1 Burkholderiaceae bacterium
AGCCCCGCTGTTTGATGTCGACGATGGTGCCTTTGCCGAGGCCACGCGCGAGATGCTGGCCAGTGGTGACTGGGGCCATACCTTCCTCAATGGCGTCGATCGCTTTGACAAACCGATCTTGGTGTATTGGTTTCAGGCGCTCAGCATGGGCATCTTTGGCGTCAATGAGTGGGCAGCACGCTTGCCCTCCGCGCTATGGACATTGGGGGCGACGTGGGCAGTGGGCCGCGCCATCAGCCGCGAGCAGGGCGAGGGCGCCGGTGCGCTGACCGCGTTGGTGCTGGGCTCGGCAATGGGCTACCTGGCCATGGGTCGGGCGGCAACTGCCGACGGTCTGCTGAATGCCTTGATTATTTTGACCAGCTTGCAGCTGTGGCGCTTCGCCCAGACGCGTGCGGCTTCTGGGCTCTATTGGGCGTACTTTTGGACGGCGTTGGGTCTGCTGGCCAAAGGGCCGGTGGCAGTGGTCGTGCCGGGTGGGGCGCTGTTCTTTTGGTCGCTGTTCAGCGACCGAGGTCGCACAGCGTGGGCCGCGTTGTGGGCGCCGCGCGCCTGGTTTTTGGCGCTGGTGGTCGCTGGGCCTTGGTACGCATATGCGCTGCATCGGCATGGCATGGCGTTTATCGAGGGCTTCTTTTTAAAGCACAACGTCGAGCGATTCAGTGGCGCCATGGAGGGCCACAGTGGTGACTTGGCCTACTACTTGGTGGTCTGGCCGTTGTTGTGTTTGCCGTGGGCGCCACTGATGGCAGGGGTTGTGTGGCGTGCGAAGGCGTTCTGGCAAACGCCGCAGACGCGGTTCCTGATGGTCTGGGCGTTGTGGGTATTGGGCTTTTTTTCGCTTTCGGGGACCAAGCTGCCGCACTACCTGATGTACGGCACGGCGCCCATGTTGCTCTTGATGGCGCAGGTCTTGCTCAACGCGGGCCGGGCGTGGCGTGCCACCGTCTGGTTGGGGCTGATGGTGACCACGGTGGTGTTGGCTGCGTCGGGTGAGCTGACCCAAATCTTTGCCCCAATGATCCAAGACCCCTGGTACCGACAGCTGTTGATGTCTGCACCCGATGCACAGCAAGTGGCATGGGCGGGCGTGATCGGCGCCGCAGCGGTGTTGCTGCTGGGGTTGTGGGGCCTGCGCACCCAAGCCGCGCCAGTGGGCGTTCGCTTGTTGGCGTCGGTGCTGATGGGCATGGGTATCTACACAACGCTGGTGTTGCCGTGGTGGGGCAATGCCATGCAAGGCCCCATCAAAGCCGCCGGCGAAGCCATTCGCGCAGCCGACGCGCAAGCGGTGCAGTGGCGAACCCATCGACCCAGCGTGGCCTTTTACGCGCAGCGCATCGTGCCGCAACGCGAACCGGCCCCGGGCGATTGGGCGCTGACACTCAGCACCAAGTTGGGCGACCGGCCCGCAGTCGACGTCATCAGCGAATCGCGCGGTGTCTTGTTGGTCAAACCCCGCTGACGCCATCTCGTTGTATCGAACCGGCGCCTTTCATGCCGCTGTCACCAAACTGCCGCACAATCGGGCTTTTCGATTTCGAGTGACACCATGAAGATAGCGATCGCTGGCACCGGCTACGTCGGGCTCTCCAACGCCATGTTGCTGGCGCAGCACCACGAAGTGGTCGCGCTCGATGTCATTGCCGACAAAGTCGCCATGCTCAACCGGGGCGAGTCACCCATCGCTGACCCCGAGATCGAACACTACCTGCGCAACCCTGCGCTCAACTTCC
>JALQVJ010000272.1 GCA_023260355.1 Burkholderiaceae bacterium
GTTCACGTCTTGAATCTCTTTGGCCATCTTTGCGCTCGATTGTTCGCTTGCGTCAATCTTGGCTTGCGCAGATTGCTTGATGTTGTTGAGCATGAGCCAAGCGACAGCCATGATGACGAGCAAGAGGGCGAGCGCAACAACACGATCAACGCGCCGGCACCACCATCGCAAGCTCTGGCTTGGACAAACGCGATGACGTCCCGACGCTGAGCCAGCCACCCCAAGGCCTTGACTTTGAGGACGGGCGTTTTTCCGGGCGAACCCAGGCCCTTGCCGTGCACCACGCGAATGCAACGCCATTCGTTTTTGTGGGCTTGTTGGATGAATTGGCTGAGCGCCTCGCGCGCGTCATCCGAGCGCATCCCATGCAGATCGATTTGGCCTTGTAGGCTCCAGTGGCCTCGCCGCAGTTTGCGCACCACATCCAGACCCACGCCCCGTTGGCGAAAGCTCAAGGCCTCATCGGTTTCGAGCAGGGACTCCACATCAAAGTCATCCGAAATGGACTCTCGAAGCGCCGCTTGGTCGTCGAGTTCGCGTTGCTGCGGCCGCACGGACACACTGGGGCTTGGGTGTTGGGCTCGGTTGCTCGGCTTCAAGGGCGTCACCTGACCGATGCTATGCGCAAACAGGGCCCGCTCTCGCTCAGCTTGCCGCTGCGCTTCGCGCGCGAGGCGCTCTTGTTCCGCCGCGGCAGCTTGTGCGGCCTTGACTTGGCGGTGCAATTGCTTGAGCTGATCCAGACCTTTGGCTTTCATGGCGCGCACATCGTAGCGCCAATTGAAAGGCATTAAATCAGCCCTTGGCTTTGCATGGATGTGTGTCCGCTGGGTCCCACGATGACGTGGTCGAGGATGTTGACATCGATCAGTGCCAGCGCTTGTTGCAGGGTTTGCGTCAATTGGATGTCCGCCCGAGAGGCCGTGAGCTCGCCGCTGGGGTGGTTGTGTGCGAGCACCACTGCATGGGCGTGCAATTGCAGGGCGCGCAGCACCACCTCACGCGGATAGACGCTGGTCTGTGTCAGGGTGCCCCTGAACATCGGCTCATAAGCAATCAATCGGTGTTGTGCGTCCAGGAACAAGACGGCAAACACCTCGTGAACTTGCATCGCCAGTTGCAGTTGCAGGTATTCGGCAACCGCTGGCGCGTGCTGAAAAACGGGCTGCTGGTTGAGTGCTTGGGTCATCCCGCGCTTGGCCAGCTCCATCACGGCCATCAACTCTGCCCCCTTGGCCGGCCCCAGCCCTTTGACCTGGCGAAGACTGTGTTGATCGACGCGAAGCAGCCCAGCCAGCCCTCCAAAGGTGTTCAAAATGTCGGCAGCCAACTCTTTCACCGGCTTGCCTTTGAGTCCAGTGCGCAACAACAAGGCCAGCAACTCGGTGTCGTCCAGCGCCTGAACGCCGTGTTGCTGTAGTTTTTCACGGGGCATGACACTGGCGGACCAAGTGGGCGATGGATGTTTTGTCGTGGGCATGGCGAAGGCAACCTAAAATAGGGGTCTTTGACTTTTATCGGGGTGCCCCATGCTTGGCAACAGGTGTTTGGCACAGCATCCCCCAGAATGGCGACTAATTCATGAACCGTGTCGACGACCAATCCTTCTTGACTCTGCACTACCGTCTGAGTTCGATCGATGGCGAGGACTACATCAACACCTTTGATGACAAACCAGCCACGTTGAGTATGGGCACGGGTGAGCTGTCCGAGGCCGTGCAAGCGCGCTTGTTGGGCTTGGAAGAGGGCGCCCATGAAGTGATTGACATGGCGCCGGGCGAGGCGTTCGGCCCGCACAACCCTGATTTGGTGCAATGGGTCGCGCGCAGCCTGCTTGACCAATTAGGCGGCGCGGATCAAGCCTACACCGTGGGCGACGTGGTTCAGTTCCCCGCGCCCCATGGGGATCGCCACATCGCGGGCATGTTGGTGGCCGTCAGTGAGGATGGCCAGTCTTTGCAATTTGATTTCAATCACCCCTTGGCTGGGCGTGCAGTGCGCTTTGAGGTGCAGCTGATTGGAGTGCTGTGATGCCAGCGCTGCAAGAGGTGCTGTTGGCTCAACCCCGTGGGTTTTGCGCAGGCGTGGACCGCGCGATCGATATCGTTGAAGCCGCACTCGCCAAATTTGGTGCCCCCATCTATGTGCGCCATGAAATCGTTCACAACACCTTTGTTGTGGATGATTTGAAGGCCAAGGGCGCCATCTTCATCGAGGAACTGTCCGATGTGCCACCCGGCGCCACGCTCGTGTTTTCCGCACATGGCGTGAGCAAGGCCATCAAAAATGAAGCTGCTGAGCGCGGGTTTCAGATTTTTGACGCGACCTGCCCGTTGGTGTCGAAGGTGCACATCGAAGTCGCCAAGCTCTCCAAAGAGGGTTATGACTTTTTGATGGTGGGTCACAAGGGACACCCTGAAGTCGAGGGCACCATGGGCCAGTTGCACGAGGGTATTCACTTGGTCGAGGATGTCGATGACGTCTGGCGCGTGCAACCCCGGCAGACTGAGCGTCTCGCTGTTGTGACTCAGACCACATTGAGTGTCGACGATACAGCCGAAATTTTTGCTGCCATCAAGCAACGTTTCCCCCATGTGCGGGAGCCCAAACAGCAAGACATTTGCTACGCCACGCAAAACCGACAAGATGCCGTCAAACTGATGACGCCTCAGGTCGACGTGGCTATCGTGGTGGGCAGCCCCACCAGCTCCAACAGCAATCGCTTGCGCGAAGTAGCGCAGCGGCTGGGCAAGCCGGCTTACATGGTCGATACGGTTGCGGACTTGAAGCCGGAATGGTTCGATGGCGCCCAATCGGTTGGCTTGACTGCCGGCGCATCGGCGCCAGATGTTCTGGTGCAAGAGGTCATCGCCCAATTGCGTGCCTGGGGTGCGCAGGCCATTCGCCAATTGCCGGGCGCTGAGGAGCACATGCAGTTCCCCATGCCCAAGGGCTTGCGGCCTGATGCTTGATTATTTTTACAGATTCACAGAGACCTTTCATGATTGACATTCAACTGCTGCGCAAAGACATCGACGCTGTTGTCGCGAAATTGCAAGCGCGCAAGACCCCGCAGCCGTTTTTGGACGTGGCGACTTTCCAAGCCCTGGAGAGCGAGCGAAAGACCATTCAAGTTCGGACTGAAGAGTTGCAGGCGCAGCGCAATGCCCTGTCCAAACAAATCGGACAACTCAAGGCCAAGGGCGAGTCGGCCGACGCGGTGATGGCGCAAGTGGCCAACATGAAGGCCGAGTTAGAGCAGTCCGCCACCCGCTTGGATGAGATCCAAGTGCAACTCAATGCCTTGTTGCTGGCAGTGCCAAACCTGCCACAAGATGATGTCCCGGTGGGCGCGGATGAGGCAGACAACGTCGAGATGCGGCGCTGGGCGCCGGTCGGGGGCGTGGGTGCCGATCCGGTTGCTTTGGGCTTTGAGGCCAAAGACCACGTGGATTTGGGGTCGCCACTGGGCTTGGATTTTGAAGCTGGGGCCAAGCTGTCTGGGTCTCGTTTCACGGTGATGCGGGGTGCCATCGCACGATTGCACCGGGCATTGGCGCAATTCATGTTGGATGTGCAAACCCAAGAGCATGGCTATACCGAGTGTTATGTGCCGTACATGGTCAACGCCACATCGCTCAAAGGCACAGGCCAATTGCCCAAATTTGAAGAGGACCTGTTCGCCTCCATCAAAGGTGGACAGGGCGGCGATACGGACAGTTTGAGCGACGACACCGCGTTGTATCTGATTCCGACCTCGGAGGTGCCGCTGACCAACTTGGTGCGCGATGAGTTGTTGGCAGAGGCCGATTTGCCGATCAAGCTGACAGCCCATACGCCGTGTTTTCGAAGCGAGGCTGGCTCGGCTGGTCGCGATACCCGCGGCATGATTCGCCAGCACCAATTCGACAAAGTCGAGATGGTGCAGGTGACACACCCAGATCAGAGTGAGGCGGCGCTCCAAGAAATGACGGGACACGCAGAGGCCATTTTGCAAAAGCTGGAGCTGCCTTATCGTGTGGTCAAACTGTGCACCGGCGACATGGGTTTTGGCGCCACCAAAACGCACGATATCGAAGTCTGGTTGCCAGCGCAGAACACCTATCGGGAAATCAGCTCCATCTCCAATTGCCAGTCCTTTCAAGCACGCCGCATGCAGGCCCGGTTCAAAAACGCACAAGGCAAAAACGAGTGGGTGCACACGCTGAATGGCTCTGGCTTGGCTGTAGGCCGCACGCTGGTCGCCGTGTTGGAGAACCACCAACAAGCGGATGGCTCTATTCGCGTGCCCGCCGCGCTTCAGCCCTATATGGGCGGTGCCACCGTGTTGGTGTGAATCGGTAGGCATCAACACAAAAGGCCCCGAGGGGCCTTTTTTTGTGGTGATCGCTCAGATGGCCGGATCCCGCATGCGCCACCGCACTGCATCGATGGCTTTGAGCAACTCGGGGCTGAGAGTGGTGCCCCACGCGTCG
>JALQVJ010000200.1 GCA_023260355.1 Burkholderiaceae bacterium
CCACACATCGATGGCTATCCGCAGATTCAGTTGATCTCCCACGAGGGCTACGATGCGCCAGAGACCGATCGTTGGCACACCGATGTGACCTTCAGGAAGCGGCCCAATATGGTCTCTATTTTGCGCATCACCGATCTGCCACCCAGCGGTGGCGACACGATGTGGGCCAGCACTGCAGCGGCCTACGATGCGCTGGGGCCAGAACTTCAGCAAATGCTCCAGGGCTTGCAGGCCGAGCATGATTTGCCGTTCCACTTCCGCCGCATCAATGCCGTGCAACGGCTGATGGAGCGCCAGCGACTGGCGGCCCAGAAGAAGGGCGGCGCCATGATGAATTCAATGATGAACTCGGCAGAAATGGATGCCGCGCTCGCCGATCGCGAGTGCAAGCTGATCCAAGACAACCCGTCAGTGATTCACCCCGCAGTCATTACACATCCCCACAACGGGCGCAACCTGCTGTTTGTCAACAGCATATGGACCAAGCGCCTGATGGGTGTTCATATGGACTTGAGCGATGCGTTGCTGGCGATGCTGTTTGAGTGGATGAAGAAGCCCGAGTTCATGGTGCGCTTCAAGTGGGAGCCGAACTCATTGGCCATGTGGGACAACTGCCAGACGCAGCACTACGCGGTGTTTGACTATGCGCCCCATTACCGCGCGGGTGAGCGCGTGACTTGCGGCAGCTTCGAGCCCAAGTTGACCAACCGCGGCCGCGCTCCGGCTGCAGCACACAACGCAGGACCACGGGCAGCCGCGCCAGCGGATTTGTCGGGTGAGCTCGATTTGGACCAAGTGGTGGCCTACGCCCGTCGCCGTTGATTCCATGGACAAAGATCTCGCTTCCCTTCAAGAGGTCCGTGACCTCATGCGCCGGGCCCGCGTGGCAGCCAAGGCGCTGTCGGCCATGGCCCCTGAGCAGGCATGGGATATCGCGCACCGCATTGGCCCGGGCTTGTATCCCCGTGCCGAGCATTACGCCAAGGCGGCTGTGAGCGAGACTCAAATCGGGCGGGTTGAAGACAAGGTCCTCAAGAATCAAATCGCCTGTGAGCGCACCCTGACCGATTACGGCGCCCAGCCCGTGGGCGGCGTGCGCCGAGTCGCCGGTAAGAACATGATCGAAATCGGTCGCCCGGCCGGTGTCGTCGTGGCGTTGTCTAACTCGACCTCGCCAGTGGCAACCATCTTTTTCAAAGGGTTGCTGGCCATGCTGAGCCGCAATGCGATCGTGGTCAGTCCCCACCCAGTGGCGCTCACCGTGTGCAGTGAAGCTGTGCGCGAGATGCATGACTTGGGCGTGCAGTTTGGCGCCCCACAGGACTGGATTCAAATCCAAATGCAGCCGACGATCGCGGCCACCGAAGCCATGATGCGCCACGAGGATACTGATCTCATCGTGGCCACGGGCGGCACGCCCATGGTCCGAGCGGCTTACCGCAGTGGCAACCCAACGGTGGGCGTGGGCTCCGGCAACACGCCTGTTTACGTGGATGCGTCGGCCGACGTGGCGACCGCTGCAGAGCAGGTCATTGCCGGCAAGCAATTTGATAACGGGTCTGCTTGCACCAGCCCATCTGTTGCCCTCGTGCACGAGAGCGTGTTCAAGGCATTCTTGGAGGCTTGCGTGCGCTCAGGCGCCCATGTGTGCAACCCGCGCGAGTCCGAAGCATTGACGCAGCACGTGTATCCCAACGGCGGCTTCAACGCCAAAGTTGTGGGGCGCGACCCTTGCGTGATCGCGCGCGATGCTGGGTTTGCGGCAGCGACCGATTGCCGAACATTGGTGTGCGCGTTCGCGGCCAATGAGGGCCACGTGATGCTCAAAGAAAAGCTCTCCCCCGTACTCGGCGTGGTCTGTGTGAGCGACATCGACGACGCCATCGATGTGGCGCGCTGGATGCTTAAGCGCGGTGGTGCAGGGCACACCGCCGGCATCCATAGCACGTGTGAGCGCCAGGCGGTCTACTGGGCTGCCGCACTGGATTACTACCGCATTGTGGTCAATGGGATCACCACCAACGGTGCCACCGGTACCGACACGGGTTTGCCCTACACCTTCACGGTGGGAACCGGCTATGCGGGCAAGAGCTCGTTGGGCGAGAACATGGGAATTGAGCCATGGCTGAACTACAAGCGCGTGGCCTTCCCGCTGCCGGCGGGTGGCGCGCCGTCTGATCCGGATGCCGTCCGGCGAATCATCCAAGAAGAAATCGCAGTAATGCACAAGCAAAGGTAATGTATGGCTAAGTTGCGTGGATACGTTTTTCTCGACCGATTGCAGCCTCAGTTGATGAGTCTGATCGGTGCGACCTGCAGAGGCTATTTGCCCAGAGCCAACGAGGCCTCTCTCACGGTTGAGGTCGCGCCTGGGATGGATGTCGAGTGGCTGACTGACGTGGCCCTCAAGCATGACGACGTCAAGCCTGGTGTGCTGGTTGTGGAGCGGCAGTTTGGTTACCTCGAGTTTCACTCTAAGTACGCCGCGTCCGTTCAGTCAGCAGGCGCTGCGCTGCTGGCCGCCATGGGCGCCAAAGAGAGCGATGCCATCAAGCCCGAAATTTTGGCCAACCGCATCGTCGATCGCGTCGATGGCTATCACTCGTTTTTGATCAACCGCAGCAAGGCCGGCAGCATGCTGCTGCCCGGCGAGTCGCTGTTCATCCTCGAGATGCAGCCCGCGGCCTATGCGCTGATTGCGGCCAACGAGGCCGAAAAGGCCAGCAATGTGAAGTTGGTCGATTGCCGATTCATGGGCGCCGCTGGTCGCTTGTATCTGGCGGGTGCAGAGTCTGACGTGCGCACCGCAGCTGAGGTGGCCATCGAGACGCTTCAAAACTTGGCGGGGGGTCGTGGATGAGCGCCCAAGAGTCGTTGCGCGACCAAGTCAGGGCCGAGCTCAAGTTGGCCGAGCAGGCCGCTGGACCGGTATTGACGATCCAGTCCGAAGCGGACATTGAAGCCTTGGTCAAGCTGATTCGAGAGATCGGTAGCAACCCCTTGCTGGCCGATCAGCTCGCGCATGGCGTGGGCGCCATGCGCGTGCGAGTGTTGCACGGCAACTATGGTGGTTGCGCGTGCCAAAGCGGTGGGCATGCACATGGCGACACGCCGCCTGCGCAGGCCACTTCCACCAAGTCGCGTGCACTCGCGCCTGCGTTGGGTGGGGTGATCACTTTGGCGCGAATTCAAGCCGCCAAGATCCCGAAAGACAGCTCGATTCTGCTGGACATTGACGCCGTATTAACGCCGCAGGTGAGAGATTGGTTGCGTCAGAACAAAGTGCAAGTGCAAAGGAGTGAATCATGAGGACAGGCGTGGTGATTGGAAAAGTCTGGGCCACCAAGCGGCTGGCTGAGTTGCCCAGCGGCGCCTTGCTGCAAGTCCGCTTAGACGGGACCAAGGGTGAGGAAGTGGTCGCACTTGACACCCTTGGCTGTGGTGAAGGTGAGCGCGTATTGATTTGCCAGGGCGACATGGTCGCCCGGTGGTTTGAACAACAGATACCAGTGGTCGACACCCTGGTGGTTGGTGTGGTTGACGGCGCTTGAGGCGCTGGATTGATTTCGAAGTGACATTTTCATTTAAAGGAGCACAACATGTCGCAAGCTATTGGAATGATTGAAACGCAGGGTTTCGTGGCTGCCTACGCCGCCGCAGACGCAATGGTGAAGGCCGCCAATGTCACGCTCGCGGGCAGCCGCGAAGTCGGCGGTGGTTTGGTCGCCGTGACGGTGACAGGTGACGTGGGTGCCGTCAAGGCCGCCACCGAAGCCGGCGCAGAAGCAGGTTCTGCGGTTGGCAAAGTGGTTTCAGTGCACGTGATTCCACGCCCCCATGCTGACGTTGTGAAAGCTTTTGAAAAGAAGTAAACCATGGCAACCAAAACCTCAAAGAAAGCAGCGCCCAGCGCGGCCCCTGCATCGCCTACGCAGTTGCGCGTCTGTCTGACTTTGACGGATTTGCAGCGGCAGTTTGCGGCATGGATGAGCTCTCCCGTCGGCGCACGTGGTTACGTGCCGATGGAGGGGGCTCACTCCTTGCTGGTGGAGGTCGCGCCTGGCATGGCGATCCAGCGCATCATTGACACGGCGTTGCGCAGCGAGCCCGACTTGGTGCCCGGTATGCTGGCCGTGGAGCGCCAGTTTGGCGTAATGGAGTTGCACAGCGACGATCTCGCTTTGCTGGAGCGTGGCAAGCAAGCGATGCTCAAAGGCCTCGGCACGACCGAAGCCGAGGTACTCCCACCGCAGATTTTGTACAGCGACATCATTGATGACATCACGGACCAACACGCTGTCATGATCAACCGAGCGCGACAGGCCAACATGATCATGCCGGGCCAAAGCATGTTGATCATGGAGGTGGCGCCCGCGCTCTATGGTGCGGTCATGGGCAATGAATCAGAAAAAGCGGTGCCTGAGAACACCTTGGTCGAGTGCTCAATGATTGGCGCCTCGGGCCGGATGTATTTGGCGGGCGAGCGCAAGAACCTCGAAATCGCAAAGGCCGCAGTCGAGAAGGCGCTGGCAGCCCTGGCCTGACGCACGTGTGAGTCTGAGCAAGCACGCTCGCGCCAAGCCGCGCGGGTGGCGCTTGTGCTTGGTCACCGGTCTTGCGCTCACGTTGGTCTTTGAACCGCATGGTGGCTGCACTTGTTAACGCGTGACGCCAAGCAGATAGACACGGCCTGATCAGGTGGCTTATTGTGTGTCCCAGATTGACTTGGGTGTGCGCCATGAAGCCTTCG
>JALQVJ010000255.1 GCA_023260355.1 Burkholderiaceae bacterium
ACATCGATGTTGCCGAAGTCCATGACGCCACGTCGTTTTGTGAAATTTACCAAGCCGAAATGCTTGGCTTCTGCGATATCGGGCAGGGTGGTCATTTCGTCGCCAGCGGCGCGACGGCCTTGGGCGGCGAATTGCCCATCAACCTCTCTGGCGGATTGGTGTCCAAGGGGCACCCGGTGGGGGCCACTGGGCTGTCGATGATTTATGAGTTGGTGACGCAGTTGCGCGGCGAGGCGGGTGCCCGCCAATGTGAGGGCGCTCGCATCGCACTCGCCGAAAACGGCGGTGGCGTGATTGGATTTGACGAGGCGGCTTGCTCCATCACCATCCTTGAGCGCACACACTGAAGGCGCGAGGCGCCCTGGTGTGTATTGGCCATGCGGCGCCGGGAATCAGCGGGTTTCAGGCCGACTCTTGTTTTTGAACAGCGAGAACAGTTGTTTGGCAACCGTTGCGGGTGAGTCACCCCCAGGCTGGTACCACATCAACGCGCCGTTCAGTGCACCCAAAAGCCCCAAGCGAAAGTAGCGCCGTTTGATCCCTGGCGCCAGATCGACCGCATCGGCTAGCCCAGAGAAGACCCTTTCATAGCGGTCGCGCTCAGCGACCAACGCGGCTCGCATCTCGTCTGAATAATCGGACGACCAGTCCGCCAAGACAGTCGCTGCAGGGCTCTGACGCAACAGCAACGCCTCCAGGTGTGCCACGCATGCCGCCTCCAGCCGCTCCCATGGATCGGTGAACGGCTCGATGGCACGCTGCACATCGCGGATGAAGCGGTCCACACCCGATGCATACACCGTGATGAACAACTCCTCTTTGGACCCAAAGTGGTGGTAGATCGATCCGTGAAGAATGCCAAACGCGGCTGAGATATCCCGCATCGATGTGTTGGCATAGCCTTTGGCCCCAAAGAGGTGGGCCGCCTTTTCAATCAACTCGGCACGGCGATCCATCGGTGCCGCCGCGCTCTGTGAGTGCGACGAACGCGCTTTGGAGGCCGGTGCCTTCTTGGGCGCAGCCTTCTGCGCCACTGTTGGCGTGGTGCTGGCTTTTGCTTGGGTTTTGGTTTTGGCTGGCGTGGTCATCGCGTGTCTTTATGGCTTATCAGTGGCGCAGCACCTCAGGGCTTTTCGGCTGCCCAGTAGGGTTCCCGCAAGATCCGTTTCAGCACTTTGCCCAATGCATTGCGAGGGAACTCATCTCGGGGCTCAGCAGCTGTGATCCGCTGGTGTTTGGCCAGGCGCGTGTTGCACCAATCCAGCAGGGCGGCTTCGTCAAAGTGGGCACCATCGCGCATGATGACCAAGGCCATGGGTGTTTCGCCCCAGCGCTCGTGTGGCACGCCAATCACGGTGGCATCCAACACGTCAGGGTGCTGGCCAACAATTTCTTCCAAATCCGCGGGGAACACATTGAACCCGCCCGAAATAATCATGTCCTTCTTTCGGTCAACCAAAGTCAGGTAGCCATCCTCGTCTTGGCGGCCGATGTCCCCAGAGCGGATGAATGTGCGACCTCGCTCGTCTTGCCAAATCAACTCAGCGGTTTGCTCCGGTTTGCCGTGATAGGCCGTCATCATTCCGGGGCCGTAGCCAGCGATTTCGCCGATTTCGCCGGGGCCTAACACCTGACCAGACTCATCCAGGATGCGCAACTCAAACCCCAGCACAGGCGTGCCCACAGTGTCGAACTTGCTGGCAGGCGCACCCGGCTTGAGCATGGTCGCAAAGCCTTCGCTGTAGCCATAGAGCTCGATCAATTTGTCACCCAGGCGTTCAACGACTTGGCGCTTGGTATCGCGCCGCAGCGGTGAGCCGGCGCACAGAATCACCTCCAGCGAGTTCAAATCCTGGGTCTTGAAATCTGTTTGAAGCAGGGCAATGAACTGCGCCGGCACCATGAAGGTATGGGTGATGCGTTCAGCGGCCACCAGCTCGGTGAAGGCACGGGGGTCAAACGCGGGCATGACGACACAAGTGCCGCCACTGAATAAAACCGGCAGCATCATCAGCCAGGTGCCGTTGGAATACAGCGAGGTGGTGGTCAGAGCGCGGCTTGGGCTGCCAAAGCCCATTTCGACGGCGTTGGACACGGCCCAATGGACCCGTGCGCGGTGGCTTTGCAATATGCCTTTGGGCAGCCCCGTTGTCCCTGAGCTGTAAATGATGTTGAACGCGTCGTTGGCGCTGTAGTTGACAGGCGGGGTCGATGAGGCGTGGCCATCGATGAGCGACGCGTAGGTTTGCCAGCCAGCGGCCTCGCCGTGCACCACATAGCGCTGCGCCGGGTTGAGGTGGCGCAAGTCGGCCTCGTGGGGTTGCAAGCGCTCAATGAAATCGACGGTCGCAAAGGCTTGCCTTGCGCCGCAGTCGTTGATGAGTGCGGCCAACTGCGCACCGGTTAACAGGCCAGAGAGCGGCACCACGCAGCACCCGGCCTTCACGATGCCAAACATGACCTCGAGGATCTCGACCGAGTTGCCCATCATGACCACCACCCGATCGCCGCGCTCGACACCTGTGGCGAGTAGGGCGTTCGCCACCCGGTTCATGTTGGCGTTGAAGTCTCCCCAAGTGCGCCGAACCGATCCACAGACCACCGCGTCTTGGTCGCGCCGGTATTGACCGTGGCTGCTCAAAATATCGGGGATGGTGATCTCGGCGGGGTCAAGGGACAGCAAGATGTTCTCCGGTGTGTGGTGTCAGATCGACCGTCGAGGTCGACCACTTGTGGGCGTTGGGCCGACGCGCGATGGCTTGTATCGCGGCAGCCGACGTCAGGCATATGCTACTGAATCAGCGCCACCAAAACAATCGTTTGGTTGTGTGTGTCGTAGGGACTTAGAGATGCGCCGGATGGGCGGGTTACGCTGTAGCCCCTATCGTTGCACCGTGGCGTGCGCCAGTTGGTGCGATACCGAGGTGACTCGCACCGTTGCATG
>JALQVJ010000336.1 GCA_023260355.1 Burkholderiaceae bacterium
GCGTGATTATCAATTCACCTAGATACAAATTAAATCCTAATAATTACTTTTGAAATGTTTTTCAGTCACTCGTAAGCACCCATCCGATACAATCGTTGCCATGTTTCACGCCCGCACGTTCTCTCTGAACTTTGCCCCACCCGCTCTGGCGGCGGGTCGCGCGCGTGTAATCACCATCAAAACCACGACCATCAAGGGCTAATTAGCTCCGGTTCGTCGTGCGCCCCCCGGCCTGACGAGCCGGGCAAACAGCCAGGTCTGGCACTGTTTTCTACATTTGAAAAGGCGTTGAAAAATGAGCAAGTTAGTAGGTTTAGTCGGTTGGCGCGGCATGGTCGGCTCTGTGCTGATGGACCGCATGACACAAGAAAAAGACTTTGACTTGTTCGAGCCATTGTTCTTCTCGACGTCTAATGCGGGTGGCAATGCCCCCAGCATGGCCAAGAACGAGACCCAACTGCAAGACGCTTTCAACATTGACGCTTTGAAGCGTTGCGACATCATCGTGACTGCCCAAGGTGGCGACTACACCAGCGAGGTGTTCCCCAAACTGCGCGCTGCCGGCTGGGATGGCCACTGGATTGATGCGGCCTCAACCCTTCGCATGAACAAAGACGCGGTCATCGTGCTCGACCCCGTGAACATGCCGGTGATCAAAGACGCTCTGTCCAACGGTGGCAAAAACTGGATCGGCGGAAACTGCACCGTGAGTTGTATGTTGATGGGTGTCGGCGCGCTATACAAAGCGGGCCTGGTCGAGTGGATGAGCACCCAGACCTATCAGGCTGCATCTGGCGGTGGCGCACAACACATGCGCGAATTGCTGACGCAGTACGGCACGCTGAATGCCGAAGTCAAAGCCCTGTTGGCAGATCCCAAGAGCGCGATTTTGGAAATCGATCGCCAAGTGATCGCCAAGCAACGCAGCTTGAGCGCTGATGAAACCGCCAACTTTGGCGTCCCCCTAGGCGGCTCTTTGATCCCTTGGATCGACAAAGATTTGGGCAATGGCATGTCCAAAGAAGAATGGAAGGGCATGGCTGAGACCAACAAGATCTTGGGCATGGGGGAAGGGTTTGGCACAGCACCCGTGCCGGTTGATGGCTTCTGTGTGCGCGTGGGCGCCATGCGTTGCCACAGCCAAGCGCTGACCTTCAAACTCAAGAAGGCGGTGCCCGTGGCCGACATCGAAGCCATGATTGCGGCGGACAACGAGTGGGCCAAAGTGGTGCCCAACACCCGTGAAGCCACGATCAAAGACCTCACGCCTGTGGCAGTGACTGGCACGATGACCATCCCCGTGGGTCGCATTCGCACTCTCGCGATGGGCCCCGAGTACATCGGTGCGTTCACGATTGGTGACCAATTGTTGTGGGGCGCTGCCGAGCCACTGCGCCGCATGCTGCGGATTTTGCTAGAGGCCTGATATGGCTTGGGCGGGTTCAATCCCGCCCCGTTTTCGTGTGGGCTGTTAACATGGTGCACGATCCAATCGGCAAGGTAACGACCATGGCGAAATCAAAAATATCTTGGGCCCTGAAGGCGCTTCCATGGCAGTTGGCGTTCGTCAGCGCGGGTTTCGGTGCATCCAACAGTTGGGCGTTGGAACTGGGCCAAATCGAAGTGCTGTCGGCCCAGGGCGCGCCTTTGTATGCTCACTTTGAGTTGCGCGATGTGGCGCGCAAAGATTGGGACACGCTGTCGATTGCCCTCCAAAGCGACAGTGAGGCCAACGAACCCAAGCGCATCACCCCCCTGCAAGGCGCCAAGTTGCGCTGGCAACGGCCACGCAAGGGGCTTGTAGCAGCAGCCATTGAAGGCTTCAAGCCCGTCGAGTCCGCCACGCTGCCTATCACGCTGGTCGTGCGTTGGGGTGGCGGTGAAATCAAACGCAAATTTGACCTCGACATTCCCGAGGTGAGCGCGGATGCGCCTTTGGTGATCTACCGCAATGACACGCTCAGCGAGTTGATGATCACCCACCGGTATGGCCAAGGCACCTTGGCACAAAGGATGATCGCCACGCAGCGCGCGAACCCCAGTGCATTCATTGGCGGCAATATCCACCGCATCAAGACGGGCAAGATGCTCACACTGCCTTCGCGCGGCGATATCTTGAACGTCGATGCAGCTGAAGCCGAAGCTTTGGTGAAAACCCAATGGGCTGAGTTTGAAGCCTACCGACGCGGCCTGGCGCAGCGCACCGAAATGGTCGCCAACACCAAGGGCGCCGATGCAGGCGTGGTAGATACCCCCGCAAGCGGTGGTGCAGCCACGCCAACCGGAGATCGGTTGAGTGTGAGCCAAGGCCAGTCCGTCGAAGAAAAGGCGCTGGCGGCCCAGCAGGCCCTGGCCACTGAAGCCCAACGCCAGTCTGAACTGCACAACAACCTCAAAGACTTGAAAGGCGTCGCCCAAGAGTTGGCGAGTGGTGGGACCCCGCCGTCTGGCGTGGATGCCAAGGTCGCCACTGAACCTGCGTTGAATGAACCCGCGTGGGTGACGGCCATCAAGCATCAGCCCTGGTTGATGCCACTCGTGGGCTTGGTGTTGGTCTGCATGGCGTTGCTGGTTTGGCTTCGCCAACGCAGTGACAGAGCCAATCCGATCGTTTCAGGTGTGCCCACCAACGCGCCCCCCGACGCGTCCAAGAACCATGCTGACACGGTTGGTGCCGTGGATGCTGCGGATGCGGTGGATGCCGTCGAAGTCATGGACCCGCCGCCACAACTTCAGCCCAAGTTTTCGTTGGACAAGTTGATTCCCGATGTCGATCTCGAACTGCCTCCATTGGACGAACCCGCGTTGGACGGCGAGCAGTTGCTCGAGGACGCCAAGACAGCCCTGCGCAATGGCGACGCCAATCGGGCGCGGGAGTTGGCGCTGTTGGCGCTCGAAAGCCGCGACCCCGTGATCCAGTCCAACGCCAAAGCGTTATTGGAGCGCCTCTGAACGACGCCGCTCAACCTTCGCCCGCCTCAAAGCGGCGCATCGCCCTCGGCGTGAGCTATGTCGGCGGGCGTTACCACGGCTGGCAAAGTCAGCCCGACGGACAAACGGTTCAAGACCACCTCGATGGCGCGTTGACCGCGTTTGCAGCGAGCGAGACCATCAAGACGCTGTGCGCCGGACGCACCGATACCGGTGTGCACGGACTGATGCAAGTGGTCCACTTTGACACCGAGCTCTCGCGGGAGCCGATGTCATGGGTGCGTGGCACCAATCGGTACTTGCCATCCGATATTTCGGTGCAGTGGGCGCAGGAAGTCCCCGAAACTTTTCACAGCCGTGCCAGCGCGGTGCGCAGGCGCTACGCATACATCGTGCTGGAGTCGGCCATGCGCCCGGCGCTGGAGAGCGGTCGCGTGGGTTGGGTGTTCATGCCTTTGCAGCGCGAGCCCATGGCGATTGCAGCCCAGCATTTGGTGGGCGAGCACGACTTCACGTCGTTTCGTGCCAGCGCTTGTCAAGCTGACTCGCCCGTCAAGACGCTTTACGACATCCGCATCAGCCAAAAGGGCGCGTACTGGCGCTTTGATTTCGAGGGCAACGCATTTCTGCACCACATGATCCGAAACATCATGGGCTGCTTGCTGGCGGTGGGACAGGGACGACAGCCTCCAGAGTGGATCGCAGACGTATTGGCGGCGCGGGATCGCGATGCCGCAGCGCCGACATTCGCCGCCGACGGCCTTTATTTCTTGGGGCCGGTTTACGATCCCCATTGGGGCCTCCCCGAGCGGACAGCCGCCTTTGACTGGCTGCCACTCTGAGGGATTGACGGGATTTCCCATCCATCGGATCACGGTATGCTAGCGGGCTATGCAGATCCGAATCAAAATTTGTGGGCTGACGCGAACGCAAGACATTGAAGACGCGGTGCAAGCTGGGGCGGACGCCATTGGCTTGGTCCAATATGCGCC
>JALQVJ010000366.1 GCA_023260355.1 Burkholderiaceae bacterium
TAGCCCCTTTTGAATCCAATACAGTGCGTGTTGCAACCACGGCTTTGTAGGGGTCGCGCGCATCGATTCGCGCGCGCTGAACGTGCCCGCCATCCAGCGCAACAGACGACTCATCTCAACGCTCCAGCGCAACATTGCGAACATAGGCAGCTGGAAACACAAGCCCAGCCCCGCCACCCCACTGGCGATGGCTTTGAAGCAAGGCATCCAGTTGCGGATCGCGCAGGACGCCTTCCGAGGCAAGCAGCGCGCCGGCAGGGTTGGGCGATGCATCCGCAGTCAACGCTGAAGGTGCGGCTTGTTGCGCCACCACCGTGCTCTGCACTGCACTGGAGGATGGCCACCAAGTCCAGACCCCAAACGCCAGCATCACTGCGGCGGCCCAAGGCCACACATAGCGAGCCTCGTTGGCGGCCTGCTGCCGTCCCAGCGCCGCAGTGGGCTGGTCCTGATGCGGTGTGCGCCGATCTGAAGCCGAAGGACGGAGCACATAGGGTTGGGACAGAGGCGCGGCCGGTTGGCCCCCGTCTGCGGCTTGC
This sequence comes from Burkholderiaceae bacterium, assembly GCA_023260355.1. Lineage (GTDB taxonomy): Bacteria > Pseudomonadota > Gammaproteobacteria > Burkholderiales > Burkholderiaceae_C > RS62. Next base: position 540 of record JALQVJ010000366.1, read on the forward strand.
GCTGCATGCACAGCATTCAATAGGCGCTGTGTCGAATCCGGATTGGCAACAACCTCACCTCGCAAAGCTGCTGAGGTCTGGGTATGCCGCCGCCATTGCGCCAGTGCCGCCTCATCGAAGACCTCGCCCTCAGGCCAACGATCAAGTGCATCGTCTTGCAAAGCAGTCAGCCACTCACGCGATTTGTTTTCTGGCATGGGATTCACCACCGCTTTCCGGATGAGTGGGTCAACATGGGTTGGATGGCCTTCGAAATGGCCTCACGGGCACGGTAAATCCGAGATCGCACCGTGCCAATTGGCGACGCCATCACGTTTGCAATGTCCTCATAACTCATGCCTTCCACCTCTCTCAAAGTCACCGCCTCTCGCTGGTCCTCAGGAAGCGCCTGAAGTGCCTGTTCCACTGCACGCGCAATTTCTTGGCTCGCCAGCACCGATTCCGGGGTGTTGTGATCTGTGCTCGTCTCTATAGAGTCCCATTCGGCGGAAAAAGTTTCATCGCCGTCGTCGGCGAAGGTCGGTAGCTCGTCGGGCGGCGTCGTCCCGGGGATCGCGGCCCGGGTCGGGCGGACGACGCCGTCGCGGACGCCGTACAGCTCCTCCCAGATGGTGCGGACCGCGTCGCCGGACGTGCCCGAGCCCGTGCCGCCCTGGCTGACCATCATCACCACGACGTAGTTGTCGTCGTAGGTCGCGACCCACGACGTCGACTGCTTTCCGTAGACCTCGGCGGAGCCGGTCTTGCCGCGGATCCTGACCCGGTCGAGCGGGAAGTCGGGGAACTTCCAGGCCAGAGTGCCCT
>JALQVJ010000042.1 GCA_023260355.1 Burkholderiaceae bacterium
ACCCGAACCCAAGCGGCCGCCGTGGATGTGATTCGCGAGACGGCGCAGACCCTCTGAGCCCGATGGTTCAGTGGCCGCCGAGGCCCAGCACCAGCAGCAATGCGCTCAAGGTGAAAAACGCGCCGATGGTCGTGGCCAGCAACGCGGCACTGGCCATGTCCTCTTCGCCCACACGCGCCGCCAAGATGGGGTAAACGCCCAGCATCGGCATGGCGGTAGAGAGCACCGCCGCGACGCGCAACTGCGGGTCTTCGATGGGGATGATCCACCACGCAAACACGGCAGTGGCCAGCGGGTGCACGATCAACTTGGCAAACGTGATCCAGGCGACCATGCGCCGCAACCCTTTGAGCGACAAGCCGACCAAGCCCCCACCGATGGCGAACAGCGCAGCGCCACCGGCGGCTTGTGCCATGACGGTCACCGAACGCTCGACCATCACGGGCAGGTGCCAGCCCAACGCAGCCCATGCGCCACCGGCCACGATGGCCATGAACAAGGGGTTGGTGCGCAAAGGGCGCAAGCCGTGCAAAAGCGCTTGGCCCCAGTGTCCGTGTTCGCCGGGTTTGCGCTCGCTGTAAGCCATGTTGGCGGGCAGCGTGAAGAAGTTTTCGGCGACCATGTTCAGCGCCAAGACCACCGGCGCGATCTGCGGCATGGTGAGCAGCATGATGGGAAAGCCAATGAAGCCACTGTTGGGGCAACTCGAGCCCAAGGCCGCCATGCCCGCGCGTGCACTCGACGCCCCGCGGCGGCGCTGCCACCACAACATGCCGATCATCGGCACGGCAGAGCCAAGCACGTAGACGGCGATGTAGTCGTAGTGAACGATGTCGCTGAACGATCGGCTGGCCAGCGCGTTGAAGAGCAGTGCGGGCAGGGCGACCAACATGACGAACCGCCCAACGATGCGCATGTCTGACTTTTGAAACAGGCCCACGCGCACGCTCAGGTAGCCCAGACCAACGATCAAAAAGATGGGGCCTGTGATGTTGAGGATGGCGCTCATGGTTGGGCGGGCGTGGCGCGCGTGGCGAGCAATGCGTCGGCGTAGGTTTTCCAATCGGCCTTGGCGGGCACGGCTTTGAACGCACCCGCGGCCGCTTGATCGGCAACGAATTGCTGCTTGTCTGCGATGGCAGCGCCCATGAAGGGCTCAAAGCCCGCCTCGGCGACCGTGGCAGCAGACTCTCGCATTTCCTCGGCGCGGCGCTTGCCGTGCTGCGCCACACGCATGAAAAAGTAGGCGGCTTGTTCGTTCCAGTTGATGCCTGGAAACGTTTCTTGCAAGGTCGCCACCATGGCGTCTTCGACGCCGTAATGGCGGGC
>JALQVJ010000111.1 GCA_023260355.1 Burkholderiaceae bacterium
CGAGAAGCAAAGCCGATGCCGCTGACGCCAAGCGCCTTCACATCTGCGCCGAACGCCTGCGCCAGCGCGCTTACATCTTCAATCCGGGCTGAGGTCATTGCTTGGCCTGCTGGTAGAGGGAAACGAAATCGAAGGGCGTGCCAGGACAAATATGGTTCAAAACGGCGACTGAATTTTTGTATTTCAACGACCCAGAAAAAACCAAAGAATCCACCTCGCCAGACGGCACCATGACCACCGTCGGCGACGTTGGGTACGTGGATGACGACGGTTTCTTGTACCTCACCGACCGCGCCACCTTCATGATCATCTCGGGCGGTGTCAACATCTATCCGCAAGAGGCAGAAAACCTATTGATCACCCATCCCGATGTCGAGGATGCCGCCGTGTTTGGCGTGCCCAACGAAGAAATGGGCGAAGAGGTCAAAGCCGTGATTCAGCTCTTACCCGGCCGCACCAAAGACGCCGCCATGGCCGAAAAACTCATGGCGTTTTGTCGCGAGCACCTGGCACACGTCAAGTGTCCCAAATCGATCGACTTTGACGATGCCCTGCCCCGACTGCCCACCGGCAAGCTCTACAAGCGTGTCCTGCGTGACCGCTACTGGGCCGATCACAAGAACCGCATCGTTTGAGACCTCCCACCCGCCTCTGATCCCGAAAGCCTTTGCTCATGCCACCTTTGACCTACGACGCTGGGCGCACCCAGCGCATCTACGCCAACCAGTCCGCTGTGGACAGCCTCAGTGCTGAACTCTCGCGCCTTGGTGCCCAGCGGGTGTTTGTGATTGCCTCGCAATCGGTGCTCGCGCAAGGGCTCGATGCGCAACTGCGCACCGCGCTCGGAGATCAGCTCGTGGGCATCCACACCGGGATTCGAGCCCATGGGCCCCAGGAGGACGTGCTCGAGGCCATTCGCGCAGCGCGCGCAGCAATGGCCGATGTCCTCGTGAGCGTCGGCGGCGGCACACCCATCGATGCGACCAAGGTGGTGCAGGCCGGCCTGACCCATGGCGTACAAACGCTGGCCGAGTTGCGCGCGCTGGCGTTGCCCACGCCCAACAGCCCAACCAACCTCGACGCCCAGCGTGTGGGCGCGATTCGCAGCATTGCCATTCCCACCACGCTCTCTGGTGCCGAATTTGCGTCGTTGGGTGGTGCACTCAACACCGAGCTCAAGCAAAAGCAAGGCTACAACCACCCTGATTTGGCACCGGTTGCCATTGTGTTTGACCCTGAACTGACGGCGCACACCCCGTCGCGGCTTTGGTTTTCAGCGGCAGTTCGCACCCTGGACCATGGCGCCGAGGGGTATTTGTCACCCGACGCCATTCCCCTATTTCAAGAGCAATTTCTCAACGGCTTGCGCTTGATGTCCAAGGGCTTGGCACTGGCCCACGCAGCCCTGCAGCGTGGAGATGCGCCCGCCGCTGCCGAGGCACGCTGGCTGAGCTTTCAGGGCGTGTGGTCGATTTCAGGCGCATTGGGCCGCGTGCGGTTTGGTGCCAGCCATGGCCTAGGCTACATCTTGGGTGCGCAATTCGGGGTGCCTCACGGCGAGACCTCGTGCGTGTTGCTGCCAGCCGTGATGGCGTGGAACGCCGAGCAACTCAGTGACCGCATGGCACCCATCGCGCAGGCATTGGGCGCCACAGATCAGCCTGCGCACGAAGTCGTGCTCGCATTCATTCGTGGTTTGGGGCTCCCATCGGGCTTGAGTGACGTGGCCGTTCCGGCGTCAGCCCATGCCGCCATTGCCGCCGCTGCGGCCCAGCACCCAGTGGTACTGGCGAACCCGCGTGCCATTGCCAGCCCCGAGGACGTGATGCAAATCTTGGCGTTGGCACAGGCCAATGCGTCGGCCTGAACCACCCAGCGCTGACCTGCATCGGCACTTGTTCGGGACACCCTCGGGTGTCCCGTGTCTCTTGTGCAACCCACGGGCGGGCGTGCCTTGGCTAGCATTGACGTCTGAATTCCAACGTTTTGAGGGGCCGCCATGGACCAAACCACCAACACCGACTTGATCCCATTCCAAGGGCAACAACCTTGGGGGATGCAACCCGACATGGTGATCAATGACTTGCTCACCGATGATCCTCGCCTGTGGGCACCCCTGAGTGCCAACAGCTGGTCGAGGCCCATCCACCTGAACGTGACCTCTGGCTACTACGTGCACCTGCTGCGGGTGAACAAAGCCGGCCTGATTCAACGCCACCGACACTCTGGTGCGGTTCATGCCCACACGCTCAAAGGGCGCTGGCACTATCTCGAGCACGACTGGGTCGCTGAGGAAGGCGGCTACGTCTTCGAACCACCCGGTGAGACCCACACATTGGTCGTGCCTGAGGGTTGCCAAGAAATGCTGACGCTGTTTTTTGTGCAAGGCGCACTGATCTTCGTTGATCCTGAGGGCAACGCCACGGGCTATGACGATGTGTTCACACGGATCGAAAAATACAAAAAGCACTTTGAGTCCGTTGGCTTAGGCGCCGACTACGTCAAAAACTTCATGCGCTGAACACCCGCTTGGCCAGTGCACCGCGTGCGCAGCAAACGCAGCTGTGCCGGTGTCGCTGGCCCTGCTTGCCCGGATTCCACCCCACAGCTTGCCGCGCTCAGCGCGCGTCTCGAGCGTGTGCCGTCAGTGCGCAACACCGGTGCGGGGACTCGCCAGCGTGAAGGTCACCACCCCATGCG
>JALQVJ010000198.1 GCA_023260355.1 Burkholderiaceae bacterium
AGCCAGTCGGTGTGGCCGACCGTCACGGGCGGAATCTTCGAGACCGGCTTCTCCGATGCGATCCTGCAGATGTGGGCCGCCTTCCTCGCCGAGCGCGAGGGCCTGCTCGGTGATCGCTTCGGCTGCGTCACCCCACAGGAAGCCGCCTTCAGCCATCGGATCTTCGCGGCCGCGCTGCGCTCGCAGGAGTCCGGCTCGGCGATTGCCCCCTGAGCGCGATCATGAACCCAGTCCCGCGCATCCGCTTGCTTTGGTCGCATCGCACTTCCCGCGAGCGAGCCGGATTGATATTGGCCGCGATCGCAGTTTTGGTATCGCTCATTTGGACGCAACTTTGGGCCCCGTCTTGGCGCACCCTGGCGGACGCACCCAGACAGCGAGCGCAAGCCCTCGCTGAACTGCAAACACTGCAAACGTCACAAAAATGGGCGCGCGACTTGGCGCGGCGCCCAGACCGCTCCGCGTCTGAGTCGCTGGCAGCTGCGAGCGAAATCAGCCAATCCTTGGGCGCAACGGCTCAAGCCAATGGAGCCTCTGTGCGCATTCAAATTGAGGCGTGGTCGGCTGACACCCTCAGTCAATTGTGGCGACGCTTGCAAGAGACTCCAGGCATTCGAATTTCGTCGACCGAACTGGTGCAAGGCGCACAAGGTTGGGCTGGCCAAATCACAGTCACGGCTGGAGCTCGCCCATGAGTCGAAGTTGGGTGGCTGCCACAACCGGGGCGATTGTCGCCACCGCCACCACGCTGGCGCTGGCTTGGCCAGCCCGTTGGCTCGACTCATGGGTCTGGCAGGCGTCGGGGCAACGCGTTCAAATGCAGCAGACCCAAGGCCCGTGGTGGTCAGGCCGCACACGACTGGCGCTTTGGGGCGGAGATGGCTCGCGAGATGTCGCACGCATCCCGGGTGAGCTGGCGTGGCGCATTTCACCACACTGGGATCAGGGCCCATCCTTGGTACTGCGGGTCTGGGCGCCGTGCTGCGTGAATGACCAACTGCACGTGACCGTGTCTTGGTCGTCGGGCTGGGAGTGGCGGATTCGCGATGCGCACGGCCAATTCGACTTAACACCGTTGCGAGGGCTGGGGACTCCTTGGAACACACTCAACTTATCAGGGATCGCCAGCTGGCGCATCGACGGCACCCGCGGCATGTGGCGTGACGGCGTGCCCGAGGTCCAGGGGCGATGGCGCGTCGAGCTCAACCGATTGTCCTCGGATGTCTCCACATTGGCACCACTGGGCAACTACACCGTTGACTGGCAGTGGCGCAAGAACGCCAGCGCAGACTGGCGATTGCAAACCCAAACGGGAGTGCTCCAAATGGCTGGGCAGGGCCAATGGTCGGGTCGGCGCTTGAGGTTTAGAGGCGAGGCCAGCAGCAGCCCGGAGTCGGCCGCAGCACTCTCGAATCTATTGAACATCATGGGTCGCCGCCAGGGCGAGAAAACAATTTTGAGCATTGGATGATTTGAATCATGGTCACACTACAACGGCGCATTCGATGGGTGTTCGCAATCGCAACTGCAGCGGCCCTGTGGTCACTGTCCCCAACAACGGTCTCGGCGCAAACGCCAGCCAAAGATGCGCTAACCCTCAATTTTGTCAATGCCGAAATCGAAGACATTGCGCGGACCATCGCCATTTTGAGTGGCAAAAACGTGGTCGTCGATCCCAAGGTCAAAGGCAAAATTGACTTGGTCACCGATACGCCAGTTGGCCCACAGCAGGCCATCGAGCAATTTGCCACTGCCTTGCGCCTGCGCAATCTGACCTTGATTCAAAGTGACCGATTGCTCAAAGTGGTACCCGAAGCGGAAGCCAAATTGATGGCTACTGAAGTGGCGATGCAAAGTTCAAAGTATGTGAAATCCGGACAGGTCATCACCCGGATCTTCAAGCTACTCAACGAGGACGCCAACAATTTGGTCCCCGTGTTGAGACCCCTGATTGGCCCGAACAACACCATCAATGTCAGCCCAGGAACCAATGCACTGGTGATCACCGACTACGCGGAAAATATCGCCCGCCTTGAAAAAATCATCCGCTCTCTTGACGCCAGCACACCGATGCAAATCCGTGTGATTCCCGTGCAGCACGGTCTGGCCAGTGACCTGGTGTCCACCGCCACCCAGTTGATGGACAACAACACACCCGGAGCCCCCGGCAAAAGCCGCGCACCCAAAGCACAGTCGCCTGATGTCACCCTACTGGCCGATGTCGCCAACAACCTCATCATCGTGCAGGCGCCCACCGACGTGCAACTGGATCGTGCGGTGCAGCTCATTGAAACCTTGGATGTCGAGGGCCGCCAGCAAGGCAACATCCACGTGGTTCACCTGAAGAATGCCCAAGCCAAAGCATTGGCTGTCACGTTGCGCGCCGCACTGAGCGGGACGCCATCGACCCCAACCACCAGGCCTGCAGTTGCCAACGGCGCTCCCAGCAGCGCTGGCAGCGCGCCAAGCACCGGCGGACAGATACAGGCCGACGAAGCCACCAACTCGCTGATCATCACGGCGTCCGCATCGCAAATGCGCCAACTGCGCCAAGTCATCGATCAGCTGGATGGTCGCCGCGCACAAGTCTTTGTTGAAAGCCTGATCGCAGAAGTGAATGCTGACAAAGCCGCGGAGTTTGGCATCCAATGGCAAGGCCCTTTGGGCAACTCTGGCGACTCACTGATTGGTTTGATGGGGACGAACTTCGGCACCGGTGGCGCCAACATCATCAACTTGGCCACGCAAGGTGCAACGGGCACCGTAGTACCTGCCAATGGCTTGAACGTGGGGGCCGCGTTTCGCAAGAACGGGGTGTACGTGCTCGGATTTTTGGGGCGATTCCTGCAAGAAAATGGCGATGCCAATATTTTGTCTACGCCAACTTTGCTGACCTTGGACAACGAAGAAGCCAAAATCGTGATTGGTAAAAATGTGCCCTTCATCACCGGGCAATACACCTCCAACAACAGCAACGCGGGGTCTGTGAATCCATTCCAAACCATCGAGCGAAAGGATGTGGGTTTGACGCTCAAAGTCAAACCACAAATCAGCGAAAGCGGCACCATCAAGATGGACATTTACCAAGAGGTGTCCAACGTTTCCGAGACCACCAGCGCAGGCCTGGTGACCAATAAGCGCAGCATCGAGTCGAGTGTTCTGATTGACGACGGTCAAATCGTGGTCCTTGGTGGATTGCTACAAGACGAATTTGCCAATGGCAACCAAGCGGTGCCCGGCTTGTCTCAGTTGCCGGTTTTCGGGAACCTATTCAAGTCTGAATCGCGCTCTCGCAAAAAAACCAACCTCATGGTCTTCCTGCGCCCCATGATCATCCGCGATGCCCAAGACAGCCAACAGCTCTCACTGAGTCGCTATGACACCATGCGCGCCACGCAACAAAGCAACCAGCCCTCGCCAAATGAAGTGCTGGGTATCAATGGCTCTCCCGTGCTGCCACCCGTTCGCGATGCAGCAGTCACACCCAGCCGTTGAGAGAGCGCACCTGACATGAGCGACGCCACGCCTGCCCGCTTCCCTTTGCCTTATGCATTCGCTCGGGCGCACCGGGTGCTGCTGGAGCGCACCGATGGGGCCTATACGCTTTGGGTGAGCGCCGGTGCCGATGCATCGTCTCAGCGACAAGTGCGCTCGGCCATGGCTGAGGTGGCTGCCCAATATGAGGTCAGCCAGGTCGAACATTTGGCTTCGAATGAGTGGTCCAATCGACTCCAGTCTGCCTACGCAAACAACGACTCATCAGCAGCATCTGTGGTGACGGATATCCAAAGCGATGCCGATCTGCAGCACATGATGCAAAACCTGCCGGCTGTCGAAGACTTGCTCGAAGCCGCAGATGATGCGCCCATCATTCGCATGCTCAATGCGCTCCTCACGCAGGCCGTTCGAGACGGCGCTAGCGATATCCACATCGAGCCCTACGAACGCCACAGTGTGGTGCGCTTTCGCATTGACGGCGACTTGCGCGAAGTGGTCCAACCCAACCGCGCGTTGCACGGTGCGCTGATCTCGCGCCTCAAAATCATGGCGGAGCTGGATATTGCGGAAAAGCGCCTGCCTCAAGACGGGCGCATCAGCCTGCGTCTGGGTCAGCGTGCTGTCGATGTGCGCGTCTCGACCCTCCCGAACGCGCATGGTGAACGTGCGGTGCTGCGCCTCCTGGATAAGAGCGGGGCCCAGTTCAGCCTTGACGCCTTGGGCATGCAAGGACAAGTTCGGCGCCAGTTCGAGGCTTTGGTACAAAAGCCCCACGGCATCATTTTAGTGACTGGGCCCACTGGCTCAGGCAAAACCACCACACTGTACGCGGCGCTCAAGTGCATCGACGCTGCTCGCACCAACATCATGACGGTGGAAGACCCCATCGAATACGAGCTCAGCAACGTCGCGCAAACACAGGTACAGCCCAAAATTGACCTCACCTTTGCAAAGGCACTGCGGGCGATCCTGCGCCAGGATCCGGACGTGGTCATGATCGGCGAGATTCGCGATGCCGAAACAGCGCAGATCGCTGTACAGGCCTCCCTCACGGGGCATTTGGTTTTGGCCACCTTGCACACCAATGACGCAGCGAGTGCGGTGACGCGGTTGGCAGATATGGGCATTGAGCCCTTCTTGCTGAGCTCCTCACTGGTGGGCGTGCTTGGGCAGCGGCTGGTACGCAAGCTGTGCAAAAGCTGCTTGGGCAGCGGCTGTGATGCGTGCTCGCGCCAAGGCTTTGCCGGGCGCACGGGTATTTTCGAGTTGCTTGTCGCCAGCGACACGATCAAAGGCCTCATTCATGAGGAGGCCCCCGAAAGTGCGGTGCGCGCAGCCGCGATCTCGGAGGGCATGGTATTGCTGCGCGAAGACGGCCAGCGCTTGGTCGACGCCGGTATAACCCGCGCAGACGAGCTCTTGCGCGTGACGCAATGACCGCGTTTCGCTACCAAGCGCTGAGCGCCTCGGGCCAAGAGGACCAAGGGGTCGTGCATGCTGACTCGGCAAAAGCCGCTCGCCAATGGCTGCGCCAGCAAGGGCTTACCCCCTTAGAGGTGAAAAGCATTGACGCGCAAAGTCCCAGCGGACAGCCGCGCGCTAGGCGTCGGGTGTTTTCGCTGGCTGAGCGTGGCATGCTCACCCGGCAGTTGGCGGGTTTGATCAACGCTGGGCTGCCGCTCGAGAGGGCGCTCGCAGCGCTGTCCGATGAGGCCCGAAAGACCACGCACATCGATATCCTGAATCGCATCCGATCCGAGGTGCAGAGTGGCAGCGCCCTGGCCACTGCGCTGGCCCAGCACCCCAAAGATTTCCCTTCAGAGTTTTGCGCCGTGGTGGCTGCCGCTGAGCAATCTGGGCAGCTGGGGCATGTGCTTGATCGCCTCGCCAACGAAATGGAAGCGGCAGAACAACTCAAAGGGAAGCTCTTGGGTGCAGCCTTGTATCCCATGATCGTGACCGGCGTGGCCATCGTGATGGTGATTTTCTTGATGGCCTACGTGGTGCCCCAAGTGGCATCTGTTTTCGCCGCTCGCGAACAAGCCTTGCCATGGTTGACCCGCGCGTTGCTGGCCATGAGTCAAGGGGTACAAAGCCACGGTTGGGCCGCCGCGATAGCGATGGGTTTGGGCATTGGTTTTTTCATGCTCCTGTATCGCAAGCCGGATTGGCGAACCCGCATCGACGCTTGGTTGCTGCGAACGCCGCTGTTCGGTCCGTTGCTACTCGACTATCACAACGCCCGTTTGGCTGCGACCTTGAGCTTGCTCAGCGGGGCCGGTTTGCCCATCCTCAAGGCGATCAAGGCGGCATCCGAAACCGTGACCAACCACGGCCTGAAGCGCGATGTTGATCTGGCCCACGACTTGGTGAGAGAAGGCGCCTCCTTGGCAGCCGCGCTCGACGCCCAAACACACTGCGCGCGTTGGCTGATCGTGTTCGCGCGATTGGGCGAGCAAACCGGCCAACTCAGCGAGATGCTTGGCCGCGCTGCTCAGCAGAGCGCAGACCGCGTGCAGCGCAAGGCGCTCGCGCTCGCGACTTGGCTGGAGCCTCTGCTGATTTTGTTGATGGGCCTGATGGTCTTGGCCATCGTGATGTCGATTTTGCTGCCCATCATGGAACTCAACAGCTTCGCGACCGTCTAAGTCAGCAAGCACATTCAACCTCACCCATTCAAAGACGCGACACATCATGGCAAGCAGTCTCGAAGGCAAGTTGGTGGTCGCGATTTCATCGCGGGCACTCTTCGATTTTGAAGAAGAGAACCGGGTGTTTGAATCCAGTGATGATCAGCGATACATGAAGCTCCAGCTCGAACGCTTGGATCAACCCGCCAAGCCGGGTGTGGCCTTTTCTTTGGTGCAAAAGTTGCTGTCGTTCAACGACCAAGATGACGCCAGAGTCGAGGTGGTGATCCTGTCGCGCAACGACCCCGTGAGTGGCATGCGTGTGTTTCGATCAGCTCGGCACTACAACTTGGCAATTTCCAGGGGCAGCTTCACGCGAGGGCGCGAGCCGTGGCGATACCTCAAACCCCTGCGCGCCAATTTGTTTCTGTCAACTCACCTCAGCGATGTCAGGGCGGCGCTCGCCAACGGCGTACCTGCCGCTCAGGTCTACCCAGATTCTGCCCACGCGTCATTGGCGCACCCTGATGAGCTGCGCATTGCCTTCGACGGCGACGCTGTGCTGTTTTCGGATGAGGCAGAGCAGGTGTTTCAAGCGCAAGGCTTGGATGCTTTCGTCTCGCATGAAACGGAGCGAGCGACCCAACCCTTGCCCGCCGGTCCGTTCAAACCGCTGCTGACAGCACTTCACCACATGCAGCAAGCGGCGGCTCCTCGCGTCAAGATTCGCACCGCTTTGGTGACGGCGCGCAGCGCGCCAGCCCATGAGCGTGCGGTGCGCACGCTCATGGATTGGAACGTCGATATCGATGAAGCCATCTTCTTGGGCGGGCTCGAAAAGGGACCGTTTCTGCGCGAGTTTGAACCCGACTTTTTCTTTGACGATCAGACTGGACACGTGCGCTCTGCAGCCGGCCACGTCCCAGCAGGTCACGTGGCCTCCAGCGCCTCAACGCTCACCTCAGCCGACTCAGAATGACCGACCACGCTGACACTTTGCCCAGCACGCCAAGCCGCTCATGGCCTGAAAAGTGGCGTGCGTTCCAAACATTTCTACGTCGCGCATGGGCGCTCTCATTGCCCTACTTCAAGGGCGATGATCGATGGATGGGTCGTGGACTGCTGGCCGCGATCATTTCGCTCAACTTGGCTGCGGTGTACATGCTCGTTCTGCTCAATGAGTGGAACCGCGCCTTTTATGACGCGCTGCAAAACAAGAATGAAGCAGTCTTCTGGAAAGAGCTGTGGCACTTTTTGTGGCTCGCCTTTGTCTACATCATCATCGCGGTCTATCGCTTTTACTTGACGCAATTGCTTGAAATGCGTTGGCGCCGCTGGCTCACTGACGCCTTTACCTCGCGCTGGCTCAAGCAGCAGGCGTTCTATCACTTGGAGTTGGCGCGATTTGGCAATACGAGCCAGACGCCTGCGGACAACCCTGACCAACGGATCCACGAAGACCTCAATCTATTTACCAGTTACACCGTGAGCTTGAGCATGGGATTGCTCAACGCAGTGGTCACACTGGTGAGCTTTGTCGGCATTTTGTGGTCCCTGTCTGGCGATTTTTCATTCACCTGGAACGGTGAGGCCGTGGCCATACCCGGCTTCATGGTGTGGATGGCAGTGCTGTACGCCGCCGTGGGGAGCGTATTGAGTCACTACATCGGTCGCCCGCTGATGCCATTGAACTATGTGCAACAAAGGCGCGAGGCTGACTATCGACACCTGTTGATTCGCACACGTGAATTCAGCGATGCGATCGCATTGGACCAAGGACAAGGGTGGCAGATTCAAAACCTCGGGCAACGCTTTCAGTTGGTCTTGTCCAACTATTTGGCGCTGATCCGCGCACAAAAGCGCCTGACCTGGTTCACAGTTGGCTTTGGACAGTTGGCGGTGGTCTTTCCATTTGTGGTGGCTGCGCCGCGATTCTTTTCCGGAGCCATTCAGCTGGGTGAGCTCATGCAGATTTCTTCAGCGTTCGGCCGGGTTCAAGATGCGCTGAGTTGGTTTGTCGACAACTACGCAAGCTTGGCCAGCTGGCGAGCAACCACAGATCGCTTGACGCATTTTGAAGATGCGCTGCGCTTGGCTGAATCGCATGCACACGGCGATCGGCGGCGTCTCGCGCCTGAGTCTGCTGATCTGACTGAGGGCAAGTCGTCTACCCAAGACTCGTGGAAGTTGGCCGACCTGCAATGCCGCTTGCCGCAAGGCCAAGTGCTGGGTACACCTCAAACACGCGCCCTTGAGCGGGGTGACACTGTTTGGATTGAGGGCCCGTCAGGCTGCGGCAAATCCACCTTGCTGCG
>JALQVJ010000227.1 GCA_023260355.1 Burkholderiaceae bacterium
CGTGGGCGAGCAATGCCACACCGCCGCCGGCGATCGCGCCCATGACATATTGCCCCTCTGCTCCAATGTTCCAAACGTTGGAGCGGAAGCAAACCGCCAGCCCCAATGCGATCAACAACAACGGCGTTGCTTTGATCAGCAACTCGCTGATCGCGTCCAAGCCGTTGATCGGCTCCCAAAAGAACATCAGCAGGCCTTCAACCGGATCTTTGCCCAAGGCGCCGAGCAACAACACCCCCACGCAGACGGTGAGCGCCAGCGCCAACAGCGGTGACCCGAGGCTCCACGCCCGAGATGGCGCAGGCCGAGCTTGCAGCTTAAACATGCTCCGCCTCCCACAAACCGGACATCCACTCGCCAATGCGTGTGATGTCTGCCTCTGCCCTGGCCATGCTGGGCGAGACCCTCCCCTTTGCCATGACCACGATGCGATCGCTCAACTCCATGAGTTCATCCAGTTCTTCGCTCACCACCAACACCGCACAGCCGGCGTCTCGCAGGGCGACGATGGCGCCGCGAATTTGCGCTGCAGCGCCCACATCAACACCCCAAGTGGGTTGACTCACGATCAACAGCTTGGGATTGGCGTCGATCTCTCGACCCACAATGAATTTTTGCAAGTTGCCGCCGGACAGCGACTGTGCCAATGCCTCTGGACCCGATGCTTTGACGCCAAAACGTTCAATGATTTTTTGGGCTTGCTGGCCCAATTGGCTCAAATTCAGCAACCCCTTGCGCACAGCCTGCGTGCGCGTCAACAACATGTTCAACGCCAACGAAAGGGCCGGCACCGCTCCGCGCCCCAAGCGCTCTTCGGGGACAAAGTGCAGCCCCAAGCCGCGCCGTTGGGCCGCGCTCAGCGCGTCGATGACTGTGCCATCCAACTGGACTGAGCCTTGGAACATGCGGGCATCTTCACCCGATAGCACCTTCAACAATTCGCCCTGACCGTTCCCAGACACCCCTGCGACCCCAACGATCTCGCCAGAGCGCACCTCCAAGTCGATCCCGCGCAGATCAACCCCAAACTGGTCTTCACGATCGATATTCAGACCCTCAACCCGCAATACCGTGCGACCAGGCTCGCGTGCCATCGCCTCCACGCGCGGCGGCTCCGCCCCGATCATGAGTTGGCTCAAGCTGGCGTTGGTTTCTTGCGTTGGATCGCAATAGCCTGTGACTTTGCCCCCGCGCATCACGGTGCAGGCGTGGCAAAGGCTGCGTATCTCGTGCAATTTATGGCTGATGTACAAAATGCTGCAGCCTTCTGCAGCCAATTGCCTCAGCACGATGAACAGCTTTTCGACCGCCTGAGGCGTCAACACTGATGTCGGCTCATCCAAAATCAGCAGTTGCGGTTTGGTGAGCAAGGCGCGGATGATTTCCACCCGCTGCATCTCGCCGACGCTGAGTGTGTGAACCGGCCGCAGGGGATCGATATCCAAGCCATACGCGCTGGCCGTTTCGCTGATGCGCTGCACCACTTCCTTGAGCGAAAACCGGCTCTCCAATCCCAGCCACACGTTCTCGGCCACAGTGAGCGTGTCAAACAGACTGAAATGCTGAAACACCATCGCGATCCCCAGCGCCCTGGCCTCTTGGGGGTTGGCGATGCGCACCGGCTTGCCATTGAAAACCATGGTGCCCGCGTCAGGTTGCACAGCGCCATAAATGATCTTCATCAGCGTGGATTTGCCCGCGCCGTTTTCACCCAGCACCGCGTGGATCTGGCCAGGCTCCACTTGCAGACTCACGCTGTCATTCGCCACCACGCTTGGGTAGCGCTTGGTGATGCCTTGCAATGACAGTCGGGGCAAACTCATGACGGGGAAATCCTCAAATTTGTCCAACCAGTCGTCTCGCCGCTGGTTGCAGGCACGAATGTAACACCGCCTGTCACCCATGCGGCTGAAGGGGCCCGGGCTTTGGTCGCAAGATGGTGTTTTGAACTCAAAGGGCTTCGGCTCTGCACTGCCATGCGACCCCTGTTCGAACCCACCACGGACGCTCTTGCGCGCCATATTCAAAACGGTGCCAGCATCACCGTCAACAAGGGCGACGAAGCCGATGTCCCAATGAGCCTGGCATTTGCCATGATTCGAAGGGGGTTGCGAGACCTGCATGTCGTCACGCTCCCCACCTGTGCGTATCCAGTGAGCGGGATGATGATGGACTTGCTGATCGGCGCGGGCTGTGTTGCCTCGGTGGAGACTTCGGGCATTTCGCTGCATGAGTTGGGCCCAGCCCCGCGCTTTTCGGCCGCCGTGAAAAGTGGCCGCTTGCGCGTGATGGATGCCACCTGCCCTGCGGTCTACGCCGGATTGCAAGCGGGCGTGAAAGGCCAGCCGTTTGCACCTCTGCGTGGTTTGATCGGCAGCGATGTCCAGAGGCATCGAGCCGACTACAAAATCATCCAAAACCCATTCAGTGACTCGCCCGACCCCATTGTGCTGGTGCCCTCCATTCGGGCAGATGTCGCCATCTTTCATGCGGCGCTCGCGGATACGGAAGGCAACGTCTGGATCGGCCGCGATCGCGACCGTGTCAACGCAGCCCAAGCCGCTGACCTGACCTTGGTCACGGTGGATGCCGTGGTTGAGGGCAATTTCCTCAAAGACCCTCAGCGCTGCGGCGGTGTGGTGTCTGCCATGCATGTGGACGCGATTTGTGTCGACCCCCAGGGTTGCTGGCCGATGAACGCCAATGGCCACACCGACCTCGACGCCGTGCGTGTCTACCAAGAGGCCGCCCGATCCGACGATGGGTTTGCGCGCTACCTTGAGCAGCATGTCTTGCAAACCACTCCCACCGCCGCACCATGACCACATTGACCCAACGCGTTGACTGCCTGCCCGAAGAAATCTATGCAGCAACGATTGCCAAGCTGCTCAAGGGCGTGCGGCACATCGCGGTCGGCATGCTGTCGCCGATCCCTGGCGCGGGGGCCCTGTTGGCCAAAGCGACCAGTGAGGTCCCTGTGCGTGTGTCGATATTGGGCAGTCACGAGCACAACCCGTGGACCAATGGTGGCAATGAACTGTTTGACGTCGCAGGACGCGGCGGCATTGGCGCATTCTTTCTGAGCGGGGGGCAAATTGATGGTCACGGCAACATCAATTTGGTCGGGGTCGGTGATTACCCAACCACCTCCG
>JALQVJ010000280.1 GCA_023260355.1 Burkholderiaceae bacterium
CGAAGTGGTCTCCTGCAAGAAATGTTCGTCGGCGTGAACACAACCCGCTGCGCGCGTTCCGAGAAGTGACCCAATCTTTCAGGCGCGCCAATGCCCCCACCCCAATCGCCCAAACCTCCTCGCGCTCAAGTGCACGCATCGCCCAATCGGCCATGGGCTGGGCGCGTGTGGCGCCTCTTCGGGCTGCTTGTCGGCATGGGCATCGCAGGCATCTGCGTCTTGGGCATCGCTTTCGCAATGGCCTACCCCAAACTGCCAGAAATCGACAGCTACGCGACCTACCGCCCCAAATTGCCTTTGCGGGTATTCAGCCAAGACAAGGTCTTGCTGGCCTCTTTTGGAGAGGAAAAACGCGAATTCATCCCCATCCAGAAGATCCCGCAAGTGATGATTCATGCGGTGTTGGCCGCTGAAGATGCGAACTTTTTCGAGCACTCCGGCGTTGATTTCAAAGGCATGGCCCGCGCGGTTTATGCCAACTTCGGGCGCGCCAAGAGCCAAGGGGGCTCCACCATCAGCATGCAGGTCGCGCGCAACATGTACCTGTCTGCAGAGAAGACCTACATCCGCAAGATCTATGAAATCTTGCTGACCTACAAGCTCGAGTACT
The DNA here is from genome assembly GCA_023260355.1 of Burkholderiaceae bacterium. GTDB lineage: Bacteria > Pseudomonadota > Gammaproteobacteria > Burkholderiales > Burkholderiaceae_C > RS62. The sequence goes on from JALQVJ010000280.1 coordinate 611, forward strand.
CGCTCACCAAAGCCCAGATCCTTGAGGTTTACATGAACCACATCTATCTGGGTCAACGCGCTTATGGTTTTGGGGCGGCGTCGCGCACGTACTTTGGCAAACCTTTGGCCGATCTCAGTATTGCGCAGGCGGCCATGCTGGCGGGGCTACCCAAAGCCCCTTCCGCTTACAACCCAGTGCGCAACCCCAAGCGAGCACGCGCTCGCCAGCTTTACATCATCGGCCGGATGGAAGCCAACGGCTTCATCACCAAAGCCCAGGCACAGCAAGCCAAGGCAGAGCCCGTGCCAGTGCGCCAGTCGAAAGCAGCCACCGACGCCCACGCAGACTTTGTCGCGGAAATGGTTCGCACCGCGGTCACCGAGCAGTACGGTGAAGAGGCCTACACGCGGGGCCTAGACGTGTACACCACGATCAATGCCAAGGAGCAAGAGGCGGCGTATGCGGCATTGCGCAAGGGATTGATGGTTTACGAAAATCGCCATGCCTACCGAGGCCCGGAAAAAACGATTGCCTTGCCGAATGACGCCCAGGCCCAATCCAACGCGATTGACGAGTTGCTGGACGCCACGGACGATCAGGGCGATTTGGTCGCAGCCGTGGTCACAAAAGTCAGCCCGGACAAGGTGGTTGCCGTGGCGCAGAACGGCAAAGTCCTCACCATTGAAGGCCGTGGTTTGGCAGGCGTCAAAACGGCGCTGACTGATCGTGTTCCTCAAGCCCAAAGGATCCGACGGGGTTCACTGATTCGCGTGACGCCAAGCGGTAAAACCGATTGGACGATCACACAGACACCAGAAGTCGAAGGCGCCATCATCTCGATGGATCCGCGCTCTGGACAAGTTCGCGCCCTCGTCGGCGGTTTCGATTTTGGCAAAAACCAATTCAACCATGCCACCCAAGCATGGCGCCAGCCAGGCTCGAGCTTCAAGCCATTCATTTATTCAGCCGCATTTGAGCAAGGGCTCATGCCCTCCACGATCGTCAACGATGCTCCGATTTTCTTCACGGCGGAAGAAACGGGTGGGCAGCCCTGGGAGCCGAGAAACTACGACGGCAAGTTTGAGGGCCCAATGTCAGCACGCAGAGGCTTGGCTCGCTCAAAGAACATGATCTCCATTCGCGTGCTCAAACTGTTGACGCCCCAAACTGCGCAAGAGTGGGCGTTGCGATTTGGTTTTGACCGCGACAAAGTACCTCCCTACTACACGATGGCGCTTGGCGCAGGAACGGTGACGCCCATGCAAATGGTGACGGCCTACAGCGTGTTCGCCAACGGGGGGTACCGTGTGATTCCGAATTTGATTGAACGCATCCAAGACCAGCGCGGACGCAAAATCTACGAAGCGGCGCCAACGCCATTGGTTGAGCGCAACCGCATCATCAGTGCCCGCAACGCGTTCATGATGAGCAATATGCTCAAAGAAATCACACGCTCTGGCACTGCGCAACGCGCGTCGCGTGAGCTCGATCGCCACGATTTGTTTGGCAAAACCGGAACAACCAACGACTCACAAGACGCCTGGTTTGTCGGCTATCAGCCCACACGTGTGGCTGCAGTATGGGTCGGTTACGACACACCGCGAAATTTGGGCAACCACGAAACGGGCAGCGGGCTGGCCCTGCCCATTTGGATCGACTACATGGCTCCGACTCTGGCGGCCGTGCCGGAAGCTTCACTGGTGCCGCCGCCTGGCGTCGTTGAGGTAGGTGACGAATGGTATTTCCAAGAATTCACGCCCGGCAAGGGCATTGCGTCCATCGGCTTGGAAGACCGGCTGCCTGCCACCAATGTCAGCGCACCATCGGTTGATCAAAACGAGCGCAAAGACATTTTGCAGCTCTTCAAAGATCAGTGAATCACCCAATCACTGCGGGCTGAACGCCACAGGCTGTTTGGCATGAAGGCTGAGTGCGTGATTCAAATCCGCGTAAAAGTCGCTTCCTGACTTGGTGTCTTGCCATTGACCACCCACGCACTTGTAGTGATACCCACCCTCTTTTGAGGCCATCCAAATTTCATGCAGTGGCTTTTGGAGATTGATCACAATTTGCGATCGATCCTCGAACGTCAAAGTGATCATGCCGCCGACGCGCTGGTTATCAATATCCACGTCACTGGACTCATTCAGTTCGTCGCAGTTGAGCTCAATAGAGCGCAAAACCGCTTCTGCCGCATCAAGGAATTCCAAGTCCGTCATTACAATCTCATCATGAAGTTGAATTCCATTTTAAGGGTGCGCGCTAAACATCTGGCTTATTCAGGTCTATTCGCACTGCTCTGTATCAGCCTTACGGCATGTGGCCAAAAAGGCCCCCTCCGGCAAGCCTCCCTCAGCACGCTTGTGGCACCCACTCATTGATTCGAAATATGCGCATCCCCATTGGCTCTCAACTCAACGTCAAAGATAGCAATCTTCATCTCGAGGGCGTGCCGCTGCGGTCATTGGCCCTTGAACACGGGACGCCGCTGTTCGTGTACTCCAAAGCCGCCATGTTGAGCGCACTCAGTGCTTATCAAAAAGGCCTCAGCGGCAGACATGCGCGCATCCACTACGCCATGAAGGCCAACAGCAACTTGGCCATCTTGCAAACGTTCATCCAAGCTGGCTGCGGCGTGGATATCGTGTCTGGCGGCGAACTGGCGCGCGCGCTACACGCAGGGTGCGCCCCGGGGCACATCATCTTTTCAGGCGTCGGTAAAACGCGCACAGAAATGCGCGAAGCCTTGCGCGTGGGGATCGGTTGCTTCAACGTCGAGAGCATGGCCGAGCTGCACGCGCTGAACGCTGTCGCCGGTGAAATGGGCCTGCGAGCGCCCATCAGCCTGCGCGTCAATCCAGACGTTGATGCCAAAACCCACCCGTATATTTCGACGGGTTTGAAAGACAACAAATTTGGGATCGCGCACGGAGACGCGATCGGCGCGTACGAACTGGCTCACCAAATGCCACACCTGGATGTGATCGGGATCGATTGCCACATTGGATCTCAGATCACCCAGCCAGCCCCCTATCTTGACGCGATGGACAAGATGCTCGATTTGGTTGCAGCCATCGAAGCAAAAGGCATCTCGATTCCCCACATCGACTTTGGCGGTGGCTTGGGCATCGACTACAACGGCGACACGCCTCCTGCAGCTGACCAATTGTGGGTTGAGTTATTGGCAAAAATCGATGCCCGGGGCTGGGGTAACCGCCACATCTCCGTCGAGCCCGGTCGCTCTTTGATTGGCAATGCTGGGGTGTGTTTGACCGAGGTTCAATACCTCAAGCCGGGTGCGCACAAAAACTTCTGCATCATCGACGCCGCGATGAACGATCTGCCACGACCCTCGCTGTATCAGGCCTACCATGAGATCCTGCCACTTCAGCCGCGATCGGGGCTGCAGCAGACCTGGGATGTGGTCGGCCCAGTGTGCGAAAGCGGCGACTGGATTGGCAAAGACCGCCAACTGTGTGTTGAACCCGGTGATCACTTGGCTGTGGCGTCTGCAGGCGCATATTGCATGAGCATGGCCAGCAACTACAACACCCGCAACCGCGCCAAAGAACTCTTGGTCGATGGGCAACAGGTACACGTGATTCGCGAGCGAGAGCACACCGCGTCTCAGTGGCAAGACGAGCGATTGATCTGAGCTTCAGCCCCGCGCATGCTTGCCGAGACGAGCACGCGCGAACCACATCAGCCTGAACAAGAGCGCCAAACCGAACCACAGGCCAAAGAACACGACGTCTGACCAAGTCTGCTTGCCAGAGTGCACCCAATACAGGTGCAGCCACGCCAGGCCAGCCGCGACGTAAAGGCCACGGTGCAAGTGTTTCCAGCGGCGAAAGCCCAACGCTTTGATCGATGCTGCATTAGATGTCGCCGCCATCCAAGACATGATGAGGGTGGCAACCCACCCCACCGCAATCATGGGGCGAGCCAGCGCATCTGCCACCACGAAGGTGAAGTCAAAACCTTGATCAAACGCCACATAAGCCAGCGCGTGCACAGCGGCGTAAAAGAACGTCCACAAGCCAATCAGGCGCCGAACACTCGCCAAACCCGGCCATGACGCCAGCAACTGAATCGGCGTCAGCAGCAACACAACCCCCAGCGCCCACATGGCCCAAATGCCGGTGAGTTTCAATATTGCCAGCGCAGGGTCGGGACCAAGTCCGAGCCAAAACAGTGGCACGCCCTCTAAGCACAATGGGCTGGCCATCAACACCCACACCAGGCCACGCGAGGCGCCGCTGATCGCGCGCGCACGCCAGCGCCCAGTGTTTCTAAGGGTCAAAAATACTGCCTCAAATTCATGCCGCTGTAGAGGTTGGCGACATGGTCTGCGTAACCATTGAAGGGCAGCGTCGGTTGCCGTTTGGCAAACCAGCCAGACCCCAAAACACGCTCAGACGCTTGGCTCCATCGAGGGTGCGAGACCGCAGGATTCACATTCGCATAAAACCCGTACTCATGCGGCGCAGCCTCATTCCAAGCGGTTTTAGGCTGCCGCTCAGAGACGCGAATCGTGACGAGCGATTTGGCACTTTTGAAACCGTATTTCCAAGGCACCATCAAGCGCAGCGGCGCCCCGTTCTGAGGAGGGAGTGTCTTGCCATACATCCCAAACACCATCATGGTCAGCGGATGCATGGCCTCATCCATGCGCAAACCCTCTTGATAGGGCCAGTCCAATCCGCTCATCGCCAGCCCTGGCATCACCTTTTCATCAAGGTGCGTCACAAACGACACATAACGCGCCGAGCCTTTGGGCTGGCTGGCCTCCAGGATATGACTCAATGAATAGCCCAGCCAAGGGACAACCATCGCCCACGCCTCGACACAACGAAAGCGATACACCCGCTCCTCCATCGGCGCGAGCTTGAGCAATTCCTCGATTGACCAAGTTTTGGGCTTCAGCACATCCCCTTCCACGCGCAAAGACCAAGGCTCCAAGCGCATCGCAGAGGCACGCCTGGCGGGCTCATCTTTGTCCAAGCCAAACTCGTAAAAGTTGTTGTATTGGGTCGCATCCGACTCTGCAGTCTGGGGCCCTGACCATTGGGCGCCAGGGACGGTGGAGCGCCGGTGGCTTAAAGGCTCGCCCGCCTTGGCCCAGGCCATATTGGGGAGCCCCATCGCCGTCACACCAGTGGCAGCCAGCGTTTTGAGCACGCCCCGTCGATTCAGAAAAGCAGCTTCAGAGGTGATCTGATTGTGCAAGCCATCGCCACGCAAAGCTGCACGCAAATCATTATTAGAACGAATGATCACCGCAACCTCCTCGTGCTTTGCGCAGCCAGGGCCATCAAAGTTCTCCGTAGCTGTGCAGCCCACTCAAGAACATGTTGACACCCAAGAATGCGAACGTGGTCACACCCAACCCGACCAACGCCCACCAAGCCGACACCGCGCCGCGCAGCCCCTTCATCAAACGCATGTGCAACCACGCCGCATAGTTCAACCACACGATCAGTGCCCATGTTTCCTTCGGGTCCCAGCTCCAGTAGCCGCCCCAAGCATCTGCAGCCCAGAGTGCTCCTAAAACCGTGGCGATCGTGAAGAACGCAAAGCCCACGGCAATCGCTTTGTACATCACATCGTCCATAACCTCGAGGGCTGGCAGGCGGGCGGCAATGCGACGACGCGCGCGCAAGATACCCGCCGCGATGAGCGCTGAGATACCCGCGTAAACAATCCAATAGCTCGCACCTGCTTCCATCGCGCCACGGCGAAACACCAGTGGCTCAAAGCACAACACCATGCCCAACAACCACAGGGGCGCGAGCTTGACCCAATGCGTTTCGTTGGCACTCTGCTTGATGAGGTAAGCAAAAGCCACCATTGCGGCGATTGAGAAGGTGCCGTAGCCAATGAAGTTGGCGGGCACGTGCAGTTTCATCCACCAGCTTTGCAGTGCGGGCACCAGAGGTTGGATCGTGCCAGCCTCACGCACCAATGCGTACCAAATCAAAAAGCCGACGGCGGCACTCACCACCAGCATCACGAAAGCCCCCATGCTCTTGGTGCCGTAGTGGGACTCGTAGTACAGATAAAACAGAGCCGTCATCCAACAAAACATGACGAACACTTCGTACAAATTGGACACAGGGATATGGCCAATATCCGGACCCATTTGGTGACTCTCGAACCAGCGAACCATCGTGCCGATCAGGGCCAAGGTCACAGCAACCCATGTCAAACGCGAACCCAAGCTGTCAAATGCGGGGGCCCAATCGGCTTTGATAAAGCCGACCCAATAGAACGCTGTGGCCATGAAAAACAACATGCACATCCACAAAATGGCGGACTGGCTGGACAAGAAATACTTCAATAAAAACACCTGTTCGGCGCGCGCCAAATCCGACCCCGATGGGCCTTGATAGAGATATATCGCAAGCAGTGAAAAGCCAGCGACAACGACCATCAGTGTGGCAAGGCGCCGCCAGAACCAACCCAAAGCCACCACCGCGGGCACAACGCCCACCAAGATCGCCTTTTCATATCCATCCATGCTGGCGTGGTAAAGCGCAAGCGCAACGGTCGCACCGATCACCGTCAACAGCGCAAACGCCCAATCCCAAGGGGTCCTGCGTGACTTGTTCAATGAACCGTTCGCAGAGGATGCCAATGTCGTGGTTGCAGTATTCATGTGGATTCTTTCATCACTTGGCGTTTGATCGCCTCAAACTCTGTGTCGACGTCCATGACCTTGCGGTTCACCGACATGGCCAATGTCGCGTCACACGTTTCACCTTTAGGACTCAGCCAGACCCATACGCGTTTTTCACGGATGTAAAGCATCGCAAAAACGCCCAAAATCAACAACAAGCAGCCCAGATAAACCACATTTTTGCCGGGGGCTCGCGCCAGCTGAAATACGCTGGCCTGAACCTGCTTGAAATCGTCCAAGGTGAACGTCATGGGCGCTGGGTAATAAAAGGCATCACTCAGGGCCAACACAGAAGACACCAAAAAGTCACGCTGCTCACCAGTCCAAGTCCAAGCGGTCAATCCGGCCTTTTCGCGACCAATATCCACCAATTCAGCAAGCATGGCGTTGACCATTGAAATCAGCGTTTCGCCAACCCGCTCGCGTTGGTCCGCTGGCACATGCTTGTCCATGAAAAATGACAACGCCGCTAAGCCACCGCGGCCCAATGGCGAGCCATCCAGCCCGGTCGCCATCACAGGCATGCCATCCAGCTCCGGATCCAAGCCCGCGTACAACTCCAGGGCACGTGCGGCTGAACCCTGCAGCGATTGAACCGTTTCGGCGGACTTGCCCTGAGAAACCTTGGCCACGTAACGGGCTACTGCCTCAGCGCGGAGCTTGGGATCAGTCAAGTTCTTCTTCAGGTCAAGAAAGCCTTGCAATGAGTCTTGGTCGTCGGCTGGCACCCTCAAGTAACGGTAGGGCTCGGATGGGGTATCGCGAACGCCGAGCAAAAATTTGCGTTGCCCATCCACATTCACCGGCAACATGTAATTGTTGAATTCTTTGGCTTGCCCTGCAGCATCGCGCAGCTTGTAACTGAAGCTGGGGCCGACGTTTTGCAAAGTCTTTTCAGTCACGGACTTGCTGCCAGAGCCCATGTGCTGGGTGAAGCTGGATACCAAATTCACGCTGCGCACGTCGGTCGCCGATTCGCTATTGGCACCTAGGTTTTCGACGTTGATCACGCGCAGGCCTGTGACCTCAAGGCGCAACGTATCCGTATCGCCTCGCTTGAGCGACGTCGCCTCACCCACCTTCGTGTTCACCGCAAACGGTTGCGTCAACGCACCCATGCTCTGTGCCTTCAATGTCAGGGCAGAGCCGCCATCGTCAAAACTTGATTGGTAGATGTTGATGCCTTTGTACGAAGCGGGGTGATTGACCTCCACACGCGCGGGCGTCTTTTCCCCTGTTGCCTTGTCGTGAATCACGATGTCACTGGCAAACAATTTGGGCATACCTGTTTGGTAGTACTCCACAACAAATTTCTTCAGCTCAACGGCAATGGGCAATTCCTGCAACAAAACCCCAGTGGGCTGCGTCAAAATCACCGTGTCTGCCGTTGCCCCTTCGGGAACCAACAAGTTGCCGCGAAAGGTCGGGTTAGAGGCACTCAACCGGTGCTGGGCGGGCACGTCAGCGATCAATCCGCCACCTTCGTAAGGCGCCTTTTGACCCAGCCACATCTGCGCTGTGATCATGAGATTGCCATCCAGCAATCCACCGATACAGACCAAAACAATTGCACTGTGGGCGGCGATGTAGCCCAGCTTGTTTCCGGAACCCGCTTTGGCTGCGACCATCACACCATCGGCCCGGGTTTCAACTTTGGTTTTGAAGCCCATCGCTTGCAAATCTTGCGCGACAACTTGGCTGGCATCCTCGAGCGAGCCGCGCAGCTCCCCTCGCGCCTTGTGGGGGAAAGCTTGGAGGCTTTGGGCGCGGACCCCTTCCTTGAAGGTTTTGATGTCGCGCAAAATTTTGGGCGTGTTGCGAGCGATACACAAGCTCGTGCTCACCACCAAGAACGCCAAAATCAATAAAAACCACCACGCGCTGTACACCGAGTACAAGCCTGCGGCATCAAAAATTTCCGCCCAAAAGGGGCCGAATTGGTTGATGTAGTTGTTCAGAGGCTCTTGCTGCTTGAGCACCGTACCGATGACCGAGGCGATGCAAATGATGGTGAGCAACGCAATCGCGAACCGCATCGACGACAACAGCTCGATGAAGTCTTGAAAATGGCGTTGTGCACGTGCTTGAGATCTGACGGAAGGCGCGTTCATGGTTCCAATCGACATGACCCAGTCGCTCTGGGGCAGAAAAAAAGGCGTCCGCCTCGCAGCGTCCGCCTGTTTGTGACACCGGAAACCGCAAAAGGTTCCCGATTGTGCCTTTAAATATTCACGATCGCTTATACGGCGACCGCAAGACCTTAACGCAGACCCGCGATGTAGTCAGAAACTGCGGCGATCTCTTTGTCGTTCAACTTGGCCGCGACGGTTGTCATGACCGAATTGTTGCCGCGAGCGCCCGAGCGGAACGCCTTCAACTGAGCGGCCGTGTAATCAGCGTGTTGACCTGCCAAACGAGGGAACTGAATGGGCAAACCTGCTCCGTTGGGGCTGTGGCAGCCCGCACATGAGGCGATGTTGCGATCTGCCACACCTGCGCGATAAATCTTCTCGCCAGCGCGCACCAACTCAGCGTCGGATGCATAGCCAGCCTTGGGCTTTTGATCAGCCAGCCAGAAAGCGATGTTGATCATGTCTTGGTCTGACAATGCCGCCGCCATGCCGGACATGATCGCGTTGGCGCGCTTGCCTGACTTGTACTCGCGCAATTGCTTCAGCAAATATTCAGGGTGTTGCCCTGCCAACTTGGGGTTGGCTGGGGTGGTTGAATTGCCGTCCGCCGCGTGGCAAGCAACGCAAATTTGCGCATATTTCGTACTGCCTGCGCCCAAATCGGGTTTGACAGTCTCGGCTTGTGCGGTGGCGACCAACGCCAAAGAGCAAATCAGGGTGGCTAAAGACTTCATGGTGTTTCGAAGGTTTCTTAGGGTTTGCCAAGGGCAGCGGACTGCCGCCTTGTGCCGGAATGAAGCGAACATTTTACAATGCCGTGAACTACTGCCCCACATGAAGCCCTCACACACCCCAAATTCGACTCCTTCCAGCCCCGCTGTTGTCACGCCTGTCGGCTGGCTGCACACCGCCAGATTCCTCACCACCGCTCCTGAATTGCAGCACTTGCCCCCCATCGATGTGCCGGAAATCGCCTTCGTGGGACGCTCAAATGCCGGTAAGTCGACCTGCATCAATACCCTCACACAACAGCGCCGTTTGGCTTTCGCGTCGAAAACACCAGGGCGAACGCAGAGCATCAATTTGTTTGCGCTCGGCAAGCAAAACACAACAGACGCGGTATTCGCTGACCTGCCCGGTTACGGTTATGCCGCTGTGCCCCAGCAGGCCAAACGCCGCTGGCAACAGGTGATGGCGAACTATTTGGTCAGTCGCAAAAGTCTGACGGGCATCGTGATGTTGTGTGATGCTCGCCTCGGGCTCACTGAGCTGGACGAACTGCTGCTGGAGGTGATTCGCCCTCGGGTCGAGGATGGGCTGAAGTTTTTGGTGTTGCTCACCAAGGCAGACAAACTGACGCGCGCTGAAGCCAACAAGGCCATTTCGATCGCCAAACTGCAAACCGCGGGTGGCGACCTCGCGCTCTTTTCCGCGCTCAAAAAGCAAGGGATCGACCAAGTTGCGCAGACGCTGTGGGATTGGTCCCACCCTGTGCAGCCAGCAGACGCGGGCGCCGCCACCGCCTGAGTCCTTGCGCAGGGGCATAGACCCCAACCAAGGTGCCCAACCATGCACGCTGGCCTTGGGCAGCAGATCCAGCGCCGCGCGCCGGGCGCCGTGCTGGATCAATCTCGCCCCAGGGGGGTGGCCGCCCTACTACTCACTTGTAGCGGTGATAGCCCCAGAGGTACTGCCCAGGATTTCGACGAATCAAGGCTTCCATCCAGCGATTCACCACAGCGGTCGCCGCGGTCGCGTCACCCTGAGGCAACTCGCCATCGGGCCTAGACACATGGATGACAAAACCACGGGCGCCGCTCAGTCGCTCGACCGACGCCAACATCACCTCGTCTGCCAAGTCCGCCAGCCGCGATGCAAGCGTCATTGTATAAGCCGGCCGACCAAAGAATGGCACCGCAACGCCCATGCCTTGCGGGGGGACTTGGTCTGGCAGCAAGCCCACCACGCCCCCCTGTCTGAGGGCTTTGAGCAAACCCTTTACCCCCGATAAATCGGTAGGAACCGCACGCACACCGGGCCGATTGCGCCCTTGCGCCAGCAAAGGACCCAACTGCGGCTTGTTGGGTGGCTGGAACAGCACAGTGATGGGTTGGATCTGCCCCCATCGCTGGGCATAAGCGACAACAGTGAGATCAAAAGCACTCAAATGTGGGGTCAAGAACAAGATGCTCTTGCCACTGTCGAGCGCCGCATCGATCAACTCGCTGCCTCGCCATTCCGTGGGCACGCCGGAGCCAAACCAGAGCTTGGGCAGCTCGGCAACCATTTGTCCAGCAGCACCCACTGAGGACAGCGCCGCTCGGCGGTCGATGCCTGACTGCAGCGTGTTCTCGCGCCAATGCCGCCTGTAACTCGCTGACAACAACCAAGTCACCCACCCCAAGACCCAGCCTGCGGCTTGCAACAGCCGCAATGACCGCTTTCCTGCCCAGTGAAACACAGCGATCCAGCGGGCAGCAGCACGAGTCAACGGGGGGTTTGACAACAAGGGAGGGGCTTTCATGACGTGGGTGCAAGCGCCAGCAGGGCCTATTGCGGTGTAGGTTTTCAGCTGAGCGCCTATAATTTACCCCATCGCCGAGTTACAGGACTACTTGCGGGGCGA
>JALQVJ010000302.1 GCA_023260355.1 Burkholderiaceae bacterium
TGGTGTTCGCCATGTCGTGTGTGTTGGCGGCCTTGGGCTCTGTGGGTTTTGGCTGGCTTGCCAGTGGTGTGGGCACAGGGGTGTTGTTTCAAGCCCTAACCGGCGCAGGTTTGGCGGGCACCTACATGCCCGGTCTCAAGGCCATGACGGATCGCGTGCAGGGCGCGCAGCAATCGCGCTATGTCTCGTTCTACACCGCTACGTTCGGCTTGGGCGCAAGCGTGTCGTTGCTGCTGGCGGGGTGGTGCGTCGCAGTGCTCAGCCCCAGCGCCACGTTTTTGGTGGCGGGTGCCTTTCCTTTGATGGCGATCCCCTTGGTGATGTGGCGCCTCGCGCCCCATCAACCCGTCGGTGGCGTCAAGCGCTGGTGGCCCTCGTTTTCGGGTGTGTGGGCGCAAGTGGCGGTGCGCCAGTATGTGATTGGCTACGCCGTGCACTGCTGGGAACTGTTTGGTTTGCGCTCTTGGCAGGTGGCCTTTTTTGCGTTTGCGTTTGGTTTGGGGGCCACCCAAGCATGGGTCAGCCCGACTGAGGCCGCGGCGCTCTTGAATTTGCTGGGTTTGCCAGCGAGCATTTTCGGCAACGAGATGGCGGCCAAGCTCGGACGCCGGCGTTGGATCGGCGGCATCATGTTGGCGTCCGGTTTGCTGGCTTGGCTGGCGGGCGCGAGCAGCGTGTTGCCCTGGATGTTCACACTCGCCATGGCGGCGCTGTACAACGTGGTGGTGATGGCCGACTCTGCCAGCCTCACGGCTGGATTGGTGGCCGAAAGTGATCCGAGTCAGCGCGGTGCGGCGATGGCGTTGTACTCACTGGGTGGTTTCGGTGCGGGGTTTGTGGCGCCGGTGGTTTTCGGTGCCGTGCTCGATCACACAGGTGGACACAACAGCCCCGTGGCTTGGACTTTGGCCATGGGAGTGTTGGGGCTGGGGTGCTTGGGCTGGTCTTTGCGCTTGCGATGGACTCGCCAGCGCGATCAGACCTGAGCTTCGAAATACTGGCGCGTGATGCTCTCGGCGATACAAGCCGGCCGCTCGACACCCTCGATTTCCATGGTCACCTCAAAGGTCAGTTGCACGCCGCCGGGCAATTCGTCCAGGGTCTTCAACTTGAAGCGGCCGCGCACTTTTTGACCAACGCGTACGGGATGGGTAAAGCGGACTTTGTTGACACCGTAGTTGATGCCCATCACCGCAAACGGCAACGACATGTGCTCGGCGGCAAATTTGCCGAGCAACGACAGTGTCAAAAAGCCGTGGGCGATGGTGCCACCGAATGGTCCCTCGTTGGCGGCCTTGTCCTCGTCGATGTGAATCCACTGATAGTCCTCGGTCGCGTCGGCGAACAGATCCACCCGTGCCTGTGTGATCTCAACCCAGTCGGTCACGAAGGCCTCGGCGCCGACGCTGGCGCGCAGTTCTTCTTGGGTTTGCACATACGAGCCGATGCGATTGGTTTTGACGGGTTTCATGGACGACCTCGGTTTCAGTGGTGGCAAAAAATGGCGGCGCGCACGGGCCGGCTGGGCCCCTTGCGTGTGCATTCAATCAGGTGAGCATGGTGCCACACCGCCACCGCAAGGCCGGGTGCCCAGGTGACAAATGGGGGCGTGCGTCAGGCGCCATTCAACGCCCGGTGTGTCCCATAGATGCGCTCAGCTTGGCGGCGCAAGCCTGCAACTGTCGTGCGGTCTCGCTGTTCCAATCCGCATCAAACTCGGCGGCTGGTCCCATGGCTGTGAGTGCCAGCGCGATGTGCCCGTTGTGATGGAACACAGGCGCGCTCAGCGCGTTGATGCCGGGAATGGGATGGCCCAGTGCCCGCGACATGCCGTGGGTGCGAACTTCAGCCAACGTGGCCTGGGCTTCAGCCTTGCTCAGGCGCAGTTGGCCCTGGGTGCCGGAGGCGCGCTTGTTGATTTCAGTGTCCACCCAAGGTGTGGCAATGCGTTCGGGCAAAAACGCGGCGAAGCACCGCCCGGTGGCGGTGAGCAACAGCGGCGTCATCACCGTGCCGGGGCGCATATTGACGTGAATCTGCTCACTGAACTCTTCGATATGGACAACAGTGGGCCCCAGATTGCCCCACACAGCGACGGCGATATTCGCGGCAACCCCCTCAGTCATGGCCACCCGTGCAGCGGCGATACTGGCG
>JALQVJ010000403.1 GCA_023260355.1 Burkholderiaceae bacterium
GGCAAGGGCTCGACCTGTGCGATGCTCGAGTCCATCTTGAGTGCCTCAGGTTACCGCGTCGGCCTCTACACGTCCCCGCACTTAATCGATTTTGAGGAGCGCTGTCGCATCGATGGTCGCCCAGTCACACAGTCAGCTTTGGTTGCGGCATTTCAGCGCATCGAAAAGGCCAGACGTGGCGCGGGGCAAGAGGCCGCGGTTCCGTTGACTTACTTCGAGTTCACGACACTGGGCATTTTGTTGGTCTTGGCAGAGGCTGGCCTTGATACCGTGATCCTCGAAGTGGGTTTGGGTGGGCGCCTGGATGCAGTCAACTTGATCGATGCCGATTGCGCCATCATCACGAGCATTGACATCGATCACATCGAGTACCTTGGAGACGATCGCGAGGCGATCGGTTTTGAAAAGGCAGGCGTGATGCGGGCTGGACGGCCGGCGGTGGTTTCTGATCCCGTGCCGCCTCAGTCGCTCATTCAGCACGCGCAGAGCATTGGCGCAGACTTGTGGCTGCAAGGGCGAGATTTCAACGTCACGGGAGACAAGCAGCAGTGGGCATGGGCAGGCCGTGGCAAACGATGGGCTGGTCTGGCTCATCCGGGCTTGCGTGGTGCCAACCAGCTGCTCAATGCTTCCGGCGTGCTGGCCGCGCTTCAGGCCTTGCGCCCGGTTTTGCCAGTGACCGCCCAGGCCATTCGGCAGGGGCTGGCGATGGTCGAGCTGCCCGGCCGCTTTCAAGTCAAGCCCGGGCAACCGGTCGAAGTCTTTGATGTCGCGCACAACCCACATTCGGTCGCTGCATTGACCGCAAACTTGGATGCGATGGGGTTTTATCCGAACACGCGGGTGGTGTTTGGCGCGATGGGGGACAAGGATTTGGGAACCATGGTGCAAAAGATCGCTCCATTGGTGGATGTTTGGTATTGCTGTGATTTGCCGACACCACGCGCCGCCAAGGCGCAGGAATTAGAGGCGTTGGCGCGCGCGCTGTCACCCGTTAAGGCGGTCCGCATTCAGTGCTATCCAAGCCCTCAAGAAGCCCTGCTGGCCGCGCGCTCGGAAGCGGACCCCGCTGATAGAATCGTGGTTTTTGGATCGTTCTACACAGTCGGGGGTGCTTTGCAACTCGCCGGTGCCTGAAATGAACCCTCTCGCAAGGCCCTCTGATCCGTTTTGACATGCTGAAATCGCGCACCAATCCATTAGCCCAAGGGACCGATGAATCCTTAGAGGTGGTGCGCCGGCGAGCGTTGCATCGACTCGTTGGCTCCCTGGTGTTGGTGACCCTCGGTATTGTCGGGTTTCCGCTGGTGTTTGACACCGAGCCACGCTCGCTCGAGTCGGGCTTGCGTGTTGAAATTCCGAGCAAGGACGCGGTCACGCCCATCGCCCAAAGCCCTGCGATTGCTGCGGGTGAAACCGCAACTGCTGAGTCGACTCCAGCCGAGAACAGTGGCGCGAGCGCCAGCAAAGCTGCACAACCTGAAAAGGCTGTTGCCGAGATCGCCGCCACACAAACGCAGCCCGCAGAATTGCCCAGAAAGTCTGAGAAGGCGGCCTCACCCCAGCCCAAAGCGACTGCAGCAGCCGACACATCCCAAAAATCGAGTCCAACCCAATCAACCGACGATGCAGCGCGGGCGCTCGCGATTCTTCAGGGCAAGGGTGATCCCGCCAGCGCTGCAGTGTCCGCGGTCCGATGGGTCGTTCAGGTCGGCTCCTACGGAGATCCTTCGAGCGTCAGCCGGGTTCGCTCCACTTTAAAAAAGGCAGGATTCGAGTCCTATACACAAAACGTGGAGACCAGCAAAGGCACGCTCACCCGAGTGCGCGTAGGCCCTTTCACCAAAGAGTCCGATGCTGCAGAGGTGGTTCGAAAATTGCGTGACATCGGCCTGGCCACATCATTGCTGAAGCTGTGATGGACGCCTCGCTTTCTGGTCTACCCCCTCTCGATATCGCAGTCGGGTTGGTGGTCTTGGCCTCATTTTTGATGGGCCTGTGGAGAGGCTTGATTTACGAGGCATTGGCGCTGATCAATTGGGTGCAGGCATTTGTCGTGGCCAACCTGCTTGCTGACCTGGCCGCTGCGTGGATTGGCCTGTCATCGAGTTTGGCGGGCTTGAAGTACTTCATAGGCTTTGCGTTGGTGTTTGTGATTGCCTTGTTCGTCGGTGGTTGGATCGCTTCTTGGTTGCGGGGTTGGGTCGCACAGTCCAGACTGCGCGCCGCGGATCGATCGCTAGGCGGGCTTTTTGGATTGATGCGCGCCGCCTTGCTCTTGTGGCTTTTGGCGTTCGTGATCGCGGGTTTTGGTTGGCGCAACTCAGAGCTGTGGGCTCAGTCTCATGCAGCTCCGTGGTTGGACTTGGCTGTGGATTGGGTCAAAGCGCGAGGCGAGGTGCCTCCAGCGCTCAAAAAGGAATAACCGTCATGTGCGGAATAGTCGGGGTGCTTCATCAAGCCCCAGTGAATCAGTTGATTTACGACGCGCTCTTGCTCTTGCAACAATTGTAGCCTTGTACAATTTCTTGGCACCAACAGTATAGTAACAAACTGCAGCATGTCCTGCCTCATGGATCGCTGTATTCAGCCTATCTTTCTCACTCATCGTAAGCTTTTTGCGTTCTATGCCCATCATGAGTCTATCTCTGGCATATTCAAAGTCACTCAGGTCAGCT
>JALQVJ010000015.1 GCA_023260355.1 Burkholderiaceae bacterium
ATATTCTTAGCATCAGTGTTAGAGAATATAAATGCAGCAGATGCGGATGAATCATCAGGGGATACGCAGACAAGGGTAAGTGAATCTGTGCAGACCATGCTCATGGCAGGAGACATTGATATGGGCCACGCCCGTGCCCTGTTGAGCTTGGATCGTGCAACCCAGATCACGGCGGCGAACCAGATCATTGCCAAAAAAATGTCGGTCCGGGAGGCCGAGAGTTTGGCTAAAAAATTGGGTGCCGAATTCAATTTGGTTGCGGTGAAACCCAAGCGTGACAAGTCACGAGACGTCAAGCGCGTGGAAGAAGAACTCTCAGACTTGTTGGCGGCCCAAGTGGAAGTGCGTGTCAAAAAGCAAGTCAAGCGGGGGGGCAAGGTGCTCGACCAGGGCGAGTTGGCGATTCAGTTCAGCTCTATGGATGAGTTGAATGCCTTGATCGATCGCATCCGACAAGAAAAGTAAGTGCGCGCCCACTTGCGGCGTTATGCTGAAAAGCACGACACTTTCACGGTGCTGGGCCTCCCAAGGCCACTCAAAAGATCTTGCCGGGATTAAGCAGGTTGTGTGGATCTAGAGCCTGCTTGATGGTGCGCATCACATGCACCGCAGTGTCGCCGGCCTCGCGGACCAAGAAGTCTTTCTTGTGCAACCCAATGCCATGCTCACCTGTGCAGGTGCCGCCGGATTGCAAGGCGCGGTGCACCAGTTGGTGGTTCAAGCGCTCAGCAGTCACGCGCTCCTCGGGCAGGGCGGGGTCGATCAAATAGCCAACGTGGAAATTGCCGTCGCCTACATGGCCGACCAAGAAATAAGGAATACCGGCTTCATCCACATCGCGCAGGGCTGCCGTCACGTTTTCGGCCAGTTGGCTGATCGGCACACACGTGTCGGTGGTGATTGCCACACAACCGGGCCGAGATTGCAACGCAGCGAAAAATGCGTGGTGTCTTGCCGTCCACAACCGCGTGCGCTCTTCTGGTGTACTGGCCCATTGAAAACCGTCCCCACCGTTGTCTTGCGCGATGGATTGGACCGTTTCGATTTGCTCTTGAACGCCAGCGGGCGAGCCGTGAAACTCCATCAACAACAGCGGTGCAACAGGCAGGTCGATTTTTGAATAGCGATTGACCGATTCAACGGAGTGCGCATCCAACAATTCGCAACGCGCGATCGGCACCCCCATCTGAATGATTTGTTGGGTCGTGAGCACGGCATCGGCGACCGTGGGAAACGAGCACGTCGCCGCCATCACCGCTTCGGGCAATGGGTACAGGCGGAGCGTGATTTCGGTGAAGATGCCCAACGTGCCCTCGCTGCCGACCATCAGGCGGGTTAAATCGTATCCAGCACTGGACTTGCGCGCCCGTGAACCGGTTCGCAAAACCGAGCCATCAGCACAAACGACTTCTAGCGCCAGCACGTTTTCTTTCATCGTGCCGTACCGCACGGCATTGGTGCCAGATGCGCGGGTTGCACTCATCCCGCCCAACGAGGCGTTGGCTCCGGGGTCGATGGGAAAAAACAAACCCTGGTCTCTCACCGCCGCATTGACCGCTTCACGCGTCACGCCGGGTTGCACGGTGACAGTGAGGTCCTCAGCGTTGATGGAGAGCACCCGATCCATGCGCGACACATCAATGCTGATGCCGCCCTCGATCGCCAACAAGTGGCCTTCCAGTGAGGAGCCCACGCCATAAGGGATCACGGGGACGCGGTGCTCAGCGGCCAGCTTCATGGCGTCCACGACGTCTTGTGTGCTCTCGGCAAAAACCACTGCACTCGGCGCGGGGACATGCTTGAAGGCGGACTCATCGCGTCCGTGCTGTTCGCGCACACTTTGTGCCGTCGAACACTGCTTACCAAAACGCGCTTGCAACGCAGGAATAAAGGCGGCCGGAATATCGCGCAATTTCACTTCTGGCAAGTCGATCACAAATTCGGTCATTTCAGGTCCCCTCGTCGAATGCGGAATAATGCAGATTATCAAACAGACTGAGAAAAACCATGGGTAACCGCTTGACACAAATCGCGACGCGAACGGGGGATGATGGCACCACCGGTATCGCCGATAACACGCGACTCCATAAAACCGACATTCGCATCCAAGCCATCGGTGACGTAGACGAGCTCAATTCGCACGTCGGGGTGCTTTTGTGCGAACCCATGCCAAACGACGTCCAAGAGTTGCTGCTCGATATCCAGCACCAGCTGTTCAACTTGGGCAGCTGCATGGCGATGCCTGGTTATGACGCGCTCAAAGAAGACGCCGTGTTGGCACTGGATCAGGCGCTTGAGCATTACAACGAGGGCTTGCCCAGACTGTTGGAATTCATCCTGCCCGGGGGCAGTCGCGCAGCGGCGCAAGCCCACATCGTGCGCACTGTGGCGCGTCGCGCCGAGCGCACGGTGCACGGCCTGGCACAGACCACCGAGCTATCGCCCCTGTTGGCGCAGTATCTCAACCGGTTGAGTGATTTGATGTTTGTGCTGGCCCGCCATTTGAACCGCGCCGATGGTGGCGATGACGTCTACTGGAAAAGCGAACGACTCCGACGAGAGCAAGCTGGCGAGGCACCTTGACGCCTCTGTGGCACGCAAAACTTTCCGTACGCCGCAACGCCAGGCGCTGACTTCAGCGGCGGTTGACCAACCAAATCCCCAAAGCCACGCCGCTGAGCGCCAGCACCAATTGGACGCTCAAGGGCTCGCCCAACAAAGTCACGCCGAACAACAGCGCAAACACAGGTGACAAAAACGTGAATGACGCCATGCGCGTTGCGGGGTAGTGCCGCAACAACCACATCCAAGTCAGATAGGTGCCAAACGCGCCCACGATGGTTTGTATCGCCAGAGACCACCAAGCGTGGGCACTGTAGTCAATGGACCATGTTTCACCCAACGCCAGCGAAGCCAATGGCGCGACAAGCGTGGTGGTCGCCACTTGGTAGAACAGCGTCTTCTCGGCTGACAAGGTGGCCATTCGGGACGCCCGCATCACAACGGTCGTCAAACCCCACAGAAGCCCTGCGGCCAATCCCAGTGCATCGCCGCGCCACTGGCCGTTTTCGTACTGCATCAAACCTTGGCCAAAAGCGAGTGCCACAGCGCCAAACGCCAGGCTCAAGCCCACCCATTGGATGCGACGCAAGCGCTCGGCCGCCACGAAGTAGGGCAGCACCAACGACACCCAGAACGGGGATGAATACAAAAACACCGTCAACCGTGACGCGGCGGTGTACTGCAGGCCCATGTAGATGCAAATGAACTCGCCAGAGAAAAGCACACCCGCCAACAGCCCAGACCACAGCGTGCCATCGCGCTTGAACAGCGGCACACCGCGCCAGCGGGCCCAAAGCATCAGACAAATGGTCGCGCCCAAAAAGCGAATCGACGCTTGCCAAACCGGCGGCACTTCGGCGACGGTGGACTTGATCAAAATTTGCTGAAAGCCCCAAAACGCACAACACAAAATCAAAATCGACATCGCACGACTGTCGAGGTGACTGTGGCGGATCGGGGAGGTCATGTGGAGTGTCGCAGCTGCAATGCCACGATCGAGATTCAGGTGTGCGAAAAGCGGCGCTGGTGGTACACCAGGGCAGGGCCTGCATTCACCTGGTGTGTGGCCAACACATGGCCCATGTAGATCTGATGATCGCCACCTTCTAGGGTTTGGTATCGCTCGCACTCAATGACTGCCAAACAGCCTGGAAGAATTGGCAGGCCACGCGCATTGGTATCAAGCGCCACGCCCTCAAAACGTTGTGCGGGTGCACCCGCAAATTGCATGGCCAACGCCTGTTGGTCTGCGGCCAAAACGTGGACAGCAAAGAAAGGGTGGTGATCAAAGCCTGCACGGCAACTGGAGCCATTGCCCAAGCACCACATGACCAGAGGCGGCGTTAGCGAAACCGAACTGAACGAGTTCACCGTCAAACCGACGGGATTGCCCTCGGCATCGCGCGTCGTAATGATGGTCACCCCAGTGGCAAACGTGGCCATGGCATCGCGCAACTGTTGGGGGGTCGCCTCGCTGGTGGCGGAGAGTGGATGTCGCATGCCCGTCACTGTAATGGAAGTTGCGCCTTGCCCTCTGTCACCACTGCTAAAAACAAAGCCACTGAACGCCCCCAAACCCTGATGCACATCAATGCGCCAGCGCCCGCTGCCTTGCATACTCAGATGCGTGGCCCAACAAACGATGGGCCCTACATTGGGAGTGAATCCATGAGCACATTTGAGCACCTGGCGTTGATGAAAAACATCAACTCGGAACTGGGCCCATTTCGCAAGTCGCAGTCATCTGCGATGCAAGGCTTTGCCCAACTGGCCACGGCGGCCATGGCGCCTGGGGCCATCGACGCCAAAACCAAAGAGCTGATCGCGCTGGCCATCGGTGTGAGCACCCATTGCTCGGGATGCATTGCTTTTCACACGAAAGCATTGGTCAAGTTGGGCTGTACTGCGGCTGAGCTTGAGGAAACACTCGCTGTGGCGGTGTACATGGGCGGGGGCCCCAGCTTGATGTACGCGGCTGAAGCGCTCAAAGCATTCGAGGTGCAAAGCGAGGCCAGCAACACTGCCTAAACCCACCGGGCGTTTGCGTTGTCGCATGCCGCTATCAACGTGCCATCGACGCCCGTTTGATCTGCTGGCGCAGCCACGTTTGCGCAGGCACGTCATTGCTATCGTGGTGCCAAAGTGCATCGATGTGTACCGTTGGCATGGGCAATGGGATTTCGCGCACCACCAGGCGATCGCTGACGCCGGTGGCTGTCACAAAATCCTCTGGCAACACCGTCAATAGGTCGGCTTTCGCCACCGCTTGTCCTGCGGTGAAGAACTGATTCACGGTCATCACCACGCGGCGTGATCGGCCAATCGCTGAGAGCGCCTCATCCACAAAGCCGTAAGGGCGACCACTGAAACTCACGAGCAAGTGGCGCGCGGCACAAAAGTCATCCAACGACAATTCCGAGTTCGCTGCCAATGGGTGAGACTTGCGCATCACCGCCACATAGCGACCGTCATACAAGCGCTCTGACAAAAACAGCGCTTTGCTGTCTTGCAAATGTGGCGCGGACAACTCCGCACTCACGCCTGGGAAGTAGCCGATCGCCAGATCGATTTGCTGGCTGCGCAACAACTCGCGCGGATCTCGCGTATTGAGCGGCAACACCCGCACACGCACGCCAGGCGCCTCGGCGTTGAGCGTGTTGATCAGTTCGGGAATCAACTCCGTGGCCGTCGCATCGGCCATGGCCAGCACAAATTGGTTGTCTGCTGTTGCGGGGTCGAACACATCGGGCACCAGCGTGTGGCGCAGTTGCGACAAGGCGTCGCGGATCGCAGGCCACAACGCCAAGGCTTTGGGCGTCGGCTCAACACCGTAACCCGCGCGAATCACCAACTCGTCGCCCAAGCCCTCACGCAGGCGGCGCATGGCGTTGCTGACGGCAGGCTGCGTCATGGCCAAGCGCTCAGCGGCGCGCGTCAAATTTCTCTCTTGCATCACGGCGTCAAAGACGCGCAGCAGGTTCAAGTCCAGCGTGCGGAAGTTGAGGCGCTTCACGATCCCGGCCTTTCCATAAGTTTGGTGAATGTTATACATAACAATAATAAATTAGACGACACCAAGGGAAAACCCTATAGTTCCATCCATCGATCCAAAACAACCCTCTAAGGACACACCATGACAACCGCAACCCTCCCATCAGGCTATCACCAACCCGCTCGCCGCGCTGCGAAAA
>JALQVJ010000048.1 GCA_023260355.1 Burkholderiaceae bacterium
AAAGAAGGCTAGCATCCCTTTGAACAAATCGCCTGTGAACGGTTGCATGGCGGCGCTACCGGCATCGCCCGAGAGATAGCCCACGGCCATCGCACCGAGCAGCAACAGTTGGGGGCCCTCCGTCAGTGCTTCCTTGAAGACATGGCCCATGCTGTGGGTTCCCATGGGCTCGGGCTGTGACACGCCGTTTGCCGCCCCGGCAGATGCGGACACCCGCTGGCGCAATTGATGGGCACCGACCATCGCCAACAAAATCGCTGGCGACTCCATCAGAGCCAATGCGGCCATCATGTGTCCGCCGTAGTCGATCTGCAGAGCCTCCAAGTGCGCCAGCGCTGTGACAAAGGTGACCGCGCTGACGCTGCCATATGTGGCTGCAATTGCGAGGGCATTCCATGGCGACGTCAGCCGACCGAGCCACCAGCGCGCCAACATCGGAATCACCAAGGCCAAGCCGACGGCTGCCGCGAGACTGGCGCCCACCTCGGTGGTGAAACCAGTGTCGGCGAGCGCAAAGCCCCCTTTGAGGCCAATCGCCATCAACAGATAGAGCGATAAAAACTTGGAAATGGACTCAGGGATGTGCAAATTCGAGCGCAACAGGCCGGCGCCAACACCCAGAACAAAAAACAAAACAGCAGGGTCTAAAAATGCGGGGGACATGTGAATGACTGAAACCAAGGCTTGAATTGGGCGCGATTGTTCCCGAATTCAATGATCAAGTAAAATTGATATTTAAATACATAAACATAGATAAAAATCTATGAACTTAACGCCCAAGCAAATCAAGTTGTTTTTGGCTTTGGTTGAGACCCAAAGCGTGACTGCTGCAGCCCGTGCTTGCCATGTGACGCAGCCCACCGCGTCCATGCAGTTGCGCGCCATCGCCGAGGTCGTGGGTTTGCCGCTTTATGAGATCTCTGGGCGCCAATTCCGGTTGACCGATGCCGGCGAGGCGCTTGCGGCGACTTTGCTGCAGGTCGAGCACGCCTGGGAGGGATTTCAGCAGTCCATCGCGGGCCTTCGAGGGTTGGAGCGGGGGCGCCTGCGTGTCGCAGTGGTGAGCACGGCCAAGTATTTTGTGCCGCAGTTCTTGGCCGATTTTTGTCGCGCCCACCCTCAGATTGACGTGTCTTTGGAGGTGCTCAACCGCGACGGCGTGGTGAGCCGTTTGCGCCGCCACCAAGACGACCTGTATGTGATGTCGCATCCGCCCGAAGACTTGGCACTGGCGACTCACGCACTGATGCCCAACAAGTTGTTGCTGGTGGCGCCGCAGGGCCACCGCTTGTCTGGCAAGGGGCGCCTCAAATGGAGTGAATTGCGCAACGAGAAGTGGATCGTTCGCGAGGCCGGATCAGGCACACGCTGGGCCATGGAGCAAGCCTTCGCACGTGCTGGGTTCACGCCGCCCGCCCCGATGGTGCTGGGTAGCAACGAGGCCATCCGTGGTGCTGTCGCTGGCGGTATGGGGGTGGCTGTGCTGTCGGAACACGCGTTGCCCGGTGGGCCTGCGCAGCACGGCTTGGTCGCGCTGCAAGCGCCTGGTTTTCCGATACCCGCCCAGTGGTTCGCAGTTCATCCAACGCAGCAAGCCTTGGCGCCTATCGCGTTGGCGTTCCTGCAGCACATCTTGAAGTTGGCCAGCGCCTCGCGCATGGCTTGAGTGGCCTCGCCAATCACATCAAAGAACCACTGACACCTTTTCGTCCGCCCGAGCGGTTGGGGTCATCCTCAGTGCTTGAGGTGGCCTGGCGCAACACAGTGGCGTAATTGGGTGCCACTTCCATGCGGGGCCAAAGGCCATTGGCGCCGAGCAGGGCGTGGGCCTTGGGCAAGTTCCAACAGGGCATGTTCACGAACAGGTGGTGCTCGAGGTGGTAGTTGACCCAGTACGGCGCCACGGTCAGTCGCTCCCACCAACTCGCGAGGGTGGTGCGGGTGTTGCGCAGGGGGTCATCGCGATCGCCAACGACGGCGTGTTCGGCAATGTTGCGCAGGCGGCTGACCAATTGATAGCCCGTGAACAATGGCCACAGCCATAGCGTCAGATACAGCCACGCGTGGCCACTCAGCGCCAGCGTGGCGAAGATCACCGCGTTGGTGAACACAAACGGCCTCTCGGCACGCCACAAGCGCGCTAGGCGCTGGCGCATCGGTTCCGCTGAGTCACCCATGGCCTGTTTGATTTGCAAGACGCGCCGCTGGTAGCCCGTGATACCCAACAGGTCGCGCACGATTTTGCGCTTGAGGCTCGCGCGGCTGATCGGGAATGGCGCTGACAATTCCAAGTCTGGGTCATCGTCTTGCTGGGTATTGCGGTGGTGAGTCAAGTGGTAGGGCCGGTATAAAAACAAATCGCCGCCAACCGGCGCGCCCAACAGATATTGGCCAGCCCAGTCGTTCCATTTGGGGCTGGCGAACAGGAGCCGATGCGCAGCGTCGTGCATCAATATGGCGATGCCCAGCTGTCGACCAGAGATGATCACAAACGCGGCGATGAACGTGATCACGTTGGGCCACCAAGCGAACAAGGCGAATGCCAGTCCCATGGAGCCCCAGGCGTGCAACACACACCATGCACCCATCGCATTGGAGCGCTGGCGCAGTGGCTGGATCTGTTCTGGCGCAAGCCACGGCGCAGATGCGGTGGATGTATTCATAGGCCTTCAATCTAACGGCGTCCCAAAGAGGCGTCAACGCCATGGGAGACAAGGGCTCAGCGCAAGGCGCTTGGTGCTGACGTGCGTTGGGCCTCGTGCAACATCTTCTCGACCCAAGACCACGCCGCCGCCGCTATCGCTGCCGCTGGCACCCCGGTGTTCGCCATCAAGGGCGAGACCCTGGAAGAATATTGGGAATACCTTTCGGGTTCTCCCCAATTAAACCTGAACTGTGAGCTCCAACTGGA
>JALQVJ010000067.1 GCA_023260355.1 Burkholderiaceae bacterium
GGGTCGTGCAGCCAGCCCGTCGCATCCAATACAAGATCAAATGGCCCATCCACCCATATCGACGCCAAGACATGGGGCAGCTGCTCCGTTTCTCGCAAATCGAATCCAGGGTGAGACCGCCTAGACAGGGGAACGACCCCGCCGCATGTGGGGTCGGCCTCGAGCTCCCGCACCAAGGCTTGGCCAATGCCTCCGCTGGCGCCCACCACAAGCGCGCGATAGCCGGGTCTCAGGGATTGCATTGTCAAGGGTGCCGCCGCGCGATCCAAACGACCGCTCCCTCAGCACCGTAACGCTCTGCATGGGCCACATTCGCCGCCAGCGCAAAATCGTCCCCAGCGATCAAGTGCAGCTCTTGCCCGCTATGCGTCAGCCACATCTCGCCGGCCACCACTTGCGCTTTGACGTCAAAGTTGTGTTGGTGGGTATCCAATTGCAGGTCTGCCGCCCAAGGCTTTTCCACAAACTCAGTGAAGCCTTCGGCTTTGTATTGATCACAGAAATCGGCAAAGGTGTTGTGTGTCATGGTGCTATTCTCACTCTAGGATCTATCGGCTAACAATGGACTCAAAGATTGCCTCGGCCCGAAGGGGTTTTTAAACGGAGACTGGCGCAATGGCTTTTGATCAAGGACTCGCTCAACGCGTGCGTGAACATTGGGATCTCCACGTCGCCTATGATGAAAAGCGCATGTTCGGCGGCTTGGTCTTCATGGTGCGAGAGCACATGGCAGTTGGCATACTGGGCAATAGCCTGATGGCGAGAGTCGGGCCGGCCTACTACGACACAGCACTCACCCAGCCCCACGTGCAGCCGATGGATTTCACAGGGCGGCCTTTGCGTGGTCTGGTCGTCGTTCAGCCTGAGGGACTTGAGTCCGAGCCCCAACTGGCCATGTGGCTTGAGCGCGCCTTGTCATTTGTCGCCTCCCTGCCAGACAAGCACCGATGACCTGAATCAGGCCATGCGCAGCGGCAATTTCACCCATGCTGTGAGCATCTCCAACGTCATGCCATCCACCATGTCAACCACGCGCAAGCCCTCGGGCGAGCATTCAAAGGTGGCCACATCCGTGTATACCCGTTTGACGCAACCCAAACCCGTCAGTGGATAGGAGCATTCCGCCACCAACTTGCTCTCGCCTCCTTTGGTCAGCAAGTCCATCATCACCCAAGTTTGCTTGGCACCGACAGCCAAATCCATTGCCCCTCCCACCGCTGGGATGGCGTCCTTGGCGCCAGTGCTCCAGTTCGCTAGGTCGCCCCGACTCGAGACTTGAAAGGCGCCGAGCACGCAGATATCCAGGTGGCCTCCGCGCATCATTCCAAAACTGTCGGCGTGATGGAAGAACGCGCCGCCATCGTGCAACGTCACGGGCTGTTTGCCTGCATTGATCAAATCAAAGTCTTCATCGCCCGGGGCAGGTGCAGGCCCCATGCCCAGAATCCCGTTTTCGCTGTGCAGCACGATCTCGCGGCCCGGCGGCAAGTGGTTCGCCACAAAGGTGGGTTGCCCTATGCCCAAGTTCACATAAGCGCCGTCGGGAATATCTTGTGCGACCCTTGCGGCCAAGGCGGCCTTGTCTCTTTTCACAATGTTCGTGCTCATTGTTTGACCCTTTTCAAAATCCGCCAGCTCTCGTGACTTTGCGAGGCATCGGGACCACGTGCGTCACATGGATACCCGGCGTCACAATGTGTTCCGGGTCCAACTCCCCCAACTCTGCAACGCGATAGACACTGGCGATCGTGACCTTGGCAGCTGTCGCCATGACTGGGCCAAAATTGCGCGCAGCCTTTCGGTAGATCAAGTTGCCCCAGCGGTCACCGGCCTCTGCTTTGATCAAGGCAACATCACCGTGGATGGGGTATTCAAGCACGTACCCTCTGCCGTTGATCACGCGCGCCTCCTTGGGCGTGCCATCGGTATTTTTAGCCAGCTCAGTGCCGTACCCGGCGGGTGTAAAAAACGCCCCAATGCCTGCCCCTGCCGCCCGGAGTCGCTCAGCAAGGTTCCCTTGGGGCACAAGTTCCAGCTCGATCGCGCCCCGGCGGTAGAGGTCATCGAACACATAGCTGTCGGCTTGCCTCGGGTAACTGCAAATGATCTTGCGCACGCGCCCTGCCTTGAGCAATGCCGCCATACCCGTGTCGCCGCTGCCAGCATTGTTGTTGACCACAGTCAACGCTTTGGCGCCAGTGGCAATGAGGCCATCGATCAACTCCTCTGGAATTCCCGCGGTACCAAAGCCACCGATCAAAACAGTATCTTCATCCTTCACTCGCGCAAAAGCATCCTCTAGGCGGGGCGTCAATTTGTTGATCACCGATTTCTCCAAGTCAGGCCAATGCACCCAACGCGGTGCAAGTACGGCGAGATTGTGGGCTCGTGGTGCCGTTTGCTCTGCCACCTCGGTTACAGGCGATGCGCTGAGACCGCGCGCAAGCCGCACGTTGCAACAAAAAAGCCACCGCGAGGGTGGCTTTATCGATCAGAATGGACGGGCCTCAGCTTGCGCACTGGCTCTCATGCCAACAGGCGATTCCTGCCAGCTCTTGCGAAACGCGGTGGTCCACCCGAAACAGGCCGTGCGCCAGGGTGCGGAGCGCTTGGGCTTCACGTTGTGCCAAGCTTTCTGAAGCCTTGGGTTGGACTGAACCGACCGCTTGTCCGCGCAGAGTCTTCGCCACGCGTTGGAACAACGTGGGGCGGAACTCTTGAGACAACCAATCCAGCGCGATCGTGGTGGGAATTGTGGCAATTGACATGTGTGACTCCTAGGGTTTACCCGAAGTACGCATTGTGCCGCATCCACATTCAAGATTTAGGGTTTACCCTATGTTTTTTGTCGCTGAGGAGACAAATGGGGCCGCGAGGCCCGGCTACCGGGGGTTCTCGTAGAACACGTAAGGGGTGCTGTAGTCGGAGATCTCGAAATACACCTTCTTTTCGCCCGCGTCGACCATGCCGTTGAGGTTGGCATCGAACACGCCATAACCGAAGCGATAGGGGCGGGGCAGACGGTCGTCGGTGCCCAACGCAGTGCTCAACTTGTCGACCTTGAGAAACCGCCGCACCAGCTTATCGCCTGCATAGACCTCAAGAACCCCGTCGGTTCCTGTCCAGTTTTGAAGATCCCGGCCGATTTTGTTTTGCTGTTCCTGCGTGCAACCCCAGAGGGCGAGGCTGCTCACCGCCAACAGTGCAGTTTGAATGGCATGGCGTGTCTGCTTCATCTGGATCCTGTTCTCACTTGGGTTGTCGGCGCTGGCGCGCCGCTTCAAAGGCGCACACTGCGCTGGCAACAGACACATTCAAGCTTTCAACTGCGCCAGCCATTGGGATCGAGACCAATTCGTCGCATGTTTTCGCGGTCAACGCCCTCATCCCCTCCCCCTCTGCGCCCATGACCAACGCCACTGGGCCGGTGAGATCAACGTCATAAATGCTCTTGGTCGCGGTATCCGACGTGCCGATCACCCACACGCCGTTTTGCTGCAAATCGCGGAGCGTGCGCGCCAAGTTGGTCACCATGAAATACGGGACAGTCTCTGCAGCGCCACTGGCCACTTTGGCCACCGTGGCATTCACACCCACCGCATGATCCTTGGGGGCGATCACGGCTTGCACGCCCGCGCCATCAGCCACACGCAAACAGGCACCCAAATTGTGCGGATCGGTGACGCCATCCAAAACCAGCAAAAGAGGACGCACGTCTGGCTGGTCTTCCAAGGCGCTGAGCACGTCATCCAAGGTCTTGGCTTCTTGGATGGCGCCCACTTGAGCGACCACGCCTTGGTGTCCACCGGTACCGGCAAGCTGGGTCAGCCGCAGCGCGGATGCCTCAATGAGGCGGACATCGGCGTCCTTGGCTTTGCTCACAAACTGCCGCATGCGAGCGTCACGCCGCGTGGGGTCGATGTAGATGGCTTCGATGGACTCGGGTGCCACCTTCAGGCGAACCCCAACGGCATGAAAGCCGAACAGTATTTTTTTACTCATGTCGCCATTATCGCCGCGCTGTCACTGCTCAGGCGCCCTGCCGTCACAGTCAATTGCCGTTCGCATTGCTGAGCCAAAGCTTCGTCATGGGTCACCATCACCAATGTTGTGCCGAACTCTTGGTTCAACGACATCATCAAGTCCATCACGATGCGGCCAGTGGCGAAGTCCAGGCTACCGGTGGGCTCGTCCGCCAAAAGAATTTGCGGGTTCACGACAAATGCGCGGGCCAATGCCACACGCTGCTGCTCGCCGCCGGATAGGACCCGGGGCTTGTGGCTGAGGCGCTGGCCCAAACCGACACGTTCAAGCATCTTCTGCGCGCGCTGTCGTGCGTCCGAGGCGCCGGCCAGCTCGAGGGGCAACATCACGTTTTCTAGCGCGCTCAAATGGGTCAGCAGCTGGAAGTTCTGAAATACAAACCCCATGTGCTGTGCGCGAAACGCTGCGCGCTCATCCTCGCCTAGGGCAAAAATATTGTTGCCGTTGACCCAAACCTCTCCTTGGGTTGGCGTATCCAAACCCGCCAAAAGGCTCAACAGGGTGCTCTTTCCTGAACCAGATGCCCCCACGATCGCGACTGTTTCTGCCTTGCGCAACGCGAAATCAACATCAGCGAGTATGGATAATGGGCCTGACACATCTTGAACAACTTTGCCCAAATGTTTCGCCTCGAGAACCCAAGAGGTGCCGGAATCGTCGGTATTTTCAATTGGCTCAACCATGCTCTCTTCTCCCTGTTTTTCAAACGCACTGCGCGCCGCTCTTCGCACACTGCACTCTAGCCGATTCGCGCTGCAGTGCCTCGTTGTGGGTTTATTCATGAGCGTTGCGAGCGCTTCGCAAGCGCAAGCGGCAGGGACAGTCTTGGTCGTGGGTGATTCACTCAGCGCCGAATATGGCTTGCAACGCGGCTCAGGCTGGGTCAACCTGATCGCCGACAAAATCAAACGAGATCACCCTGCTATCACCGTGGTGAACGCCAGCATCAGTGGAGACACCACCAGCGGCGGTCGGGCACGGTTTGCCCCGTTGCTGTCTCAACACAAGCCCAAATGGGTGCTGCTCGAATTGGGCGCCAACGATGCATTGCGCGGGCTGTCATTGAAATCCATGCGTGCCAATTTGACTGCCATGGTCAGAGCTGCGCAACAGGTCAACGCCAAAGTTCTCGTGATCGGGGTTCAAGTACCGCCCAACTATGGCGCCAAGTACACCCAAGAATTCGCTCAGAGTTTCGAACAAGTGGCGTCAGAAACAGGGGCGACGTTGGTGCCGTTTTTGCTGCGCGGTGTTGCCGATGTGCCGGACGCCATGCGCTGGTTTCAAGACGACCGCATCCATCCCAATGAGGACGCGCAGCCCATCTTGGCGGACAACGTTTGGCCGGTTCTTCGGAAGATGCTCTGATCATGTCATTGACGACTTTGAGTGCTGTTGAAGCACTGAACCGGCTGAACGAATTTGACGCCATCATCGACGCCAGAAGCCCTGGTGAATTCGCCCTGGATCACTTACCCAATGCCGTGAATTGGCCATCGCTCAACGATGATGAACGCATCGCGATCGGCACGATGTACAAGCAAGTGAACGCATTCGAAGCCAAAAAAAGAGGCGCCGCGCTGGTGGCACGCAATGCCGCGCATCACATTGAGACTCACCTATTGGATGCCCCAAAGCAGTGGAGACCACTGCTGTATTGCTGGCGTGGCGGGAATCGAAGCGGTGCGCAGGCAACGATCCTCTCGGCCATTGGCTTTCATGTCACCTTGCTGGAAGGCGGCTACAAGGCATTTCGGGCTGCGCTGTTGACCCACATCCCTGAGGAGGTCGCTCGATTGAAGTGGCGCGTGATCGCTGGC
>JALQVJ010000124.1 GCA_023260355.1 Burkholderiaceae bacterium
AGCAAGGCGTCATCGCCGATCGGGCCAACTAAAGGCCAACGCGATCGGGGCGATAGCGCCGCTTTCGTGACCGACGCGATCGGGGCGATTGCGCCCCTCAAGTGCCGCTGTACGGGCGCAATGCATCGCTGCCAGACTCGGCGTGGATGCTGGCATTGAACGACACGATGATGCGGTCTGTCTCGCCCGCGTAGGGCATGGCTTGGTGCGGCAACCAGGACGGGAACACCACCAACTGACCAGGCACAGGCTCGACATCGACGTGCGCGGCCTGCAGGTAGGCATTGCCAAAATCCATGTGTGCGCCGCCCAGGTGGTTGAAGTGCGGGCCGTAAAAGCGTGTCACGCCGTTGTGGGCCTTGAGCGCTGGGTGTTGGGTGCGCAGCTCAGGCGCATCCACTTGCACGCAGTACACGCCAGACCAAGAGCAATTGCCATGCGTGTGCACATCGTGGTGAGCACCTTGGTTGCTGACTTGGAACCAGATGCCTTCGATGGCCATGTGAAACCCAGGCGCGCCGTCTGGCCAAATCCCATGGTTGGCTTGGACGACGGTTTTCCTCAGGCTCTCGACGATGAATTGCACCAACGTCTTCCACTCTGGAATCGAGACCCGGCGCAGCAAATCGTCTTTGCTGGCGTAAAAGCACGCATTGGCGTCGGCGTCGGGGTCGGTGGCGCGCATGGCACGAAACACGCGCACCAACAACGGGTTGATTTCACTGGCCTGAGGGCAGTGGTGCACGCCCATCGGCGTAGACCACAGTGCATGCAAATCTTGGGTGGGCAGGCTCATGCCGCAGCGGCCTGCCATGCGGCTGGCCACACCAACTGGTGACCTGTGCGGGCCTTTAGCGCAGCGATGTCTTCGGCCGAGTCGACGTCAGTGACGTAGCGGCGGTTGGGCGTTGTCCAGACGTGCACTTGGTCTGGGTTGGCGGCCTGCCACTGGCGGCAACCCACGTTCGCGCCGTCCTTCAAAATCGCCTCTTTGACTTCGGCGGACATGATCACCGGGTTGCCGCGCTGTCCCTCATATTCGGGATAAACGACCTGCGCGGCTTCGGGGCGCTTTTTGTAGGCGCCAATCAAATCGGAGATGTCTTGTGCGTTGATCAGCGGCTGGTCGGCGAGGGCCACCATCACTGCATCGAGTTTACCGGTGAGTGCCGCCAAGCCGCATCGCAGCGACGAGTTTTGTCCAGCGGTGGGGTCGGGGTTTCGCACGATGGTGACAGGGAATTCGCGCACTTGCGCTTCGATGTCGTCTGCGTAGTGCCCAAG
>JALQVJ010000163.1 GCA_023260355.1 Burkholderiaceae bacterium
CCGCCTTACACGCGCCGTTTCACCAGGCTGCCGATCAGCTGCTATCGAAGCGCAAGCAACCCATTGTCGTGACCATGCACTCGTTCACTCCGGTGTTTCATGGTCAACAGCGGCATGTGCAACTGGGCTTGTTGGCCGATCAAGACGAGCGGTTGGCGCGCGCCATGTTGCCGCTGGCGCCGGCGTTGACACCTTGGGTCGTGGCACTGAATGAGCCCTATCACCCCAAAGACGGCATGACCTACAGCGCACGAGCGCACGCACTGCCGCGTGGCGCGTTGCACGTCATGTTTGAGGTGCGCAATGATTTGATCAGCACGCGGGGCGGGGTGGCGCAAGCCGTGCGGTTGCTGGCGGCCTTGTTGACCAAGGCCTCGGCAGCCTGTGGGCAGGCCTTGCAACCAGTGGTGCCAACAGCTGGCGTGTCACGCCTCTGATTGGTAGGGCGGCAGGGCCTCGCCGCAGTCGCGGCAAAAGCGGTCTTTGGCGCCCAAGCCTTCGCGCATGCAGGCCGGGCAGGTGCGGGTGGTCAAGGGTGAGCGCGGGCTTTGAACCATTTCAGCCGTGACGATGCCTGTTGGCACAGCCAACACGCCCCAGCCCATCAGCATCATCAGGGACGCCAAAAATCGCCCCAGATCTGTCTGCGGCGTGATGTCACCAAATCCCACTGTGGTCATGGTCGTGATGGCCCAGTAGACCGCAATGGGAATGCTGGTGAAGCCGTTCTCAGGGCCTTCGATGACATACATCGCCGTGCCAATCACCATGATCACCATGCAGATGGTGGTGAGAAACACCATGATTTTGCGCTGGCTGGCTTTGAGGGCGTCGCGCAGCATGGTGTACTCGTGCATGTAGTGCGTGAGTTTGAGCACCCGAAAAACACGCATCAAGCGCAAGATGCGGATATCAATCAGCGAATGGATCTCGGGGACAAAGAACGCCAAATAGGTGGGCAAGATCGCCAGCAAATCGACGACACCAAAGAAGCTTCGGGCGTAGGCCCAGGGGCGAGGCGCACAGTACAGGCGCAGCAAATACTCCAGCGAAAACGCGATGGTGAAAAACCATTCGCTCACGGATAACGCAAGGTGAAAGCGCGCCGAGATGCTTGCCACGCTGTCCAACACCACGCCGATGAGCGAGAGCAGGATGAACGCGATCAGCAAGACGTCAAAGCGCTTGCCTGCGGGGGTGTCGGCCTCGAAGATGATGGTGTAGATGCGCTTTTGCAGCGGTGAGCGAAATTCGACGGTCATGCGAAATCAGTTTGGGCTAGAGGGCGAGCTCGCGGCAGGGCGCGCTCGTGCTTGCGGGGTCGATGGGTCGCGATAGCGACGCGATGTGTGGTGATTGTCGCCTGAGACGCAAGGGCGGCGTGCGTGATCTGCTATACCCCTTCCGAATGACTCGGGTGGAACGCACTGGGCGAGAGCCGAGTGCGTTCCAAGGGCACCACGCCTGTCCAGCGCGCAGTTGCGCTGCATCGGCAGCATGCGCTACCCGGTCTCTTTTGTGTCGAGCCAACTGGAGATCAAACCATG
>JALQVJ010000192.1 GCA_023260355.1 Burkholderiaceae bacterium
CTTGGGTTTGCGACAGTCGCACTGATCATCGCGCGTGTGTGGACAGAAGAAAACAGCCTCTACACGTGCCCCTTCTTGTGCCAGCAGTTTGTGCATCTTGTCATGCACCGCGTTCATCGTCGCCATGTCGAACAAGCCGCGCCCAAGGCCCGACTGGTTGGTCGCGATCACAACCTTGAATCCCGCTTGGTTCAGCCGCGCCACCGCCTCTAGTGCCCCGGGGATAGGCTGCCAGTCGGCTGGTGATGTGATGATCGAGTGGCGGTCGTCGTTCAAGGTGCCGTCTCGGTCCAGGACAACGATGGTGGAGGCACTGGAGCTGGGCATGCGTTCTCTCAAGCACTCAGTCGAGACAAGTCGGCAACTTGGTTCATCGCGCTGTGCAGGGTGGCGAGCAACCCCAAACGGTTCGCCTTGAGCGCAGGGTCGTCAGCGTTGACCATCACGTCTGCAAAAAACGCGTCGACCGGATCCCTCAGAACGGCCAACGCCTGCAGCGCGGCTTGGTAGTTGCCTTGATCAAACAGCCCTTGTGCTTTGGCCACAACTGGCTCCATCGCGTGAAACAGGTCTTGCTCGGCCGCGTCTTTGAGCAAAGATGGATTGACTGCGGCTTGGACATCCTCGGCCTTTTTGAGGATATTGGCAATGCGTTTGTTGGCCGCTGCCAGCGCCGCTGCCTCTGGGAGTTGGGCAAACGCTCGAACCGCCTGCAGCCGCGCCGGGATATCGGCCAAGCATTGGATGTTCAAAGACAGCACAGCATCGACTTCCTGCGCTGAGTAGCCTTGCTCCTTCAAGTTGCCAGCCAACCGGTCCATCACAAAATCATTGAGTGGCGCCAGGGGATGTGTGAGCAATTCCCCGAATGATTTGGCCGCCTCCTGAATCAGCGCATCGAGCTGCAAGTCCAGCTTGTTTTCAATCAAAAGGCGAATGACCCCCAAGGCATGGCGGCGCAACGCAAATGGATCCTTGACCCCTGTGGGCAAATTGCCTATGCCGAACATCCCCACCAAGGTTTCCAGCTTGTCGGCCAACGCCAGCAAGGTCCCCGTGTGATTGCGGGGCAACGCATCGCCGGCAAACCGGGGCTTGTAGTGATCTTCGATCGCTATTGCGACGCCGTCACGCAGACCTTCGTGGCGGGCATAGTAGCCCCCCATGATCCCCTGCAACTCGGGAAACTCTCCCACCATGTCGGTGAGCAGGTCCGTTTTGGCCAACCGTGCAGCCTCTTGGACTTTGGAGTCCAAAACATCAAACTCATCCTTGGCGGTGACTGTGAACGGGACTTGGGCTTGGCGCAATTGATTCACGATCGCGTGAGCGATCGCGCGGACACGTTCACTGCGTTCGCCTTGTGTCCCCAGCTTGTTGTGATAGACCACCTTGCTCAAGCCCTCAATGCGCGCGGCCAAGGTCTTTTTGCGGTCTTGATCAAAGAAGAATTTCGCGTCAGCCAAGCGGGGGCGGACCACCCGCTCATTGCCTTGAATCACGGCGCTGGGATCGGCAGGCGAGATGTTGCTGACGACCAAGAACCGGTGTGTCAGCTTGCCCTGTGCATCCAACAGCGGGAAGTACTTTTGGTTGGCCTTCATCGTCAGAATCAAGCACTCTTGGGGCACTGCCAAAAATTCAGGCTCGAATGCACACGCAATGACGTTGGGGCGCTCAACCAAGGCCGTCACTTCATCCAACAAATCTTCATCGTGGATGGGTTGCACACCGCCGCCGACCAGGGCTGCCGCGGCCTGCAGCTGGTCTTGAATCGCTTTGCGACGCGCTTCAAATGACGCAACCACCGCACCTTCTTGGCGAAGCGTCTCCTCGTACGCGTCTGCATGGTCAATGTCCAGGGACGGGCGCGATGCTTCAAACCGGTGTCCCACTGTGGTCCGCCCTGCCTGTAAACCCAGCGCCTGTACTGGCACCACATCTGAGCCGTGTAATGCCACCAATGCGTGCACTGGGCGCACGAACTTGACACTGTCCCAACCCGGCAAATCACAGCCCTGCTGCAACTGGTATGTCATCACTTTGGGAATGGGCAGTGCGGCGATCGCCTCATCGAGTGATTTTTGCAAGCCTTCAGCCAACGAGACGCCAATCACGTCTCGCTCGTATACCAAGGTTTCGTTTTTGCCGTCTTGCACACGCTGCAAGGCGGGCAAGACTGACTCATGTAGACCCATACTTGAGAGCTTTTTGAGCAACGCTTGGGTTGCCTGGCCGTTGGCATCTAGTGCGACGGCGACGGGCATTAATTTTTGAGTTTGGCGCGTGTTGGCTGCCTGCGCTTGGACGCCCGCAATCCACACCGCCAAGCGACGCGGTGAAGCAAAGCCGCGTTGCTCCGCAGCGTCACCTGCCAAACCTTGCTGCTGAAGCCCCTTGAGCAACTGCTGTGCAAATGCTTGCCCCAAGCCCTTGAGGGCCTTGGGAGGGAGCTCTTCGACCAACAGCTCAACCAGAAGATTTTGAGAATTCATGAGTGGGATGTCCTATGGGTCTGGCCTTCAGGCTGCTTTGGGTTGCATTTGCGCGACCCACTCTTTGGGGGCCATCGGGAAGCCCAATCGCTCGCGACTCTCGTAATAGCTTTGCGCGACTGCGCGCGCCAAATTTCGGATTCGACCGATGAATGCGGCGCGCTCCGTGACAGATATCGCACCGCGCGCATCCAACAAATTGAACGTGTGCGCCGCCTTCAACACTTGCTCGTACGCAGGCAAGGCCAGCTGTTGGGTCATCAAGTGCTGTGCTTGCCGTTCGTGTGCATCAAACGCCTGAAACAAGAAGTCAGCGTCGCTGTGCTCAAAGTTATAGGCCGACTGCTCTTGCTCGTTTTGGAGGTACACGTCGCCGTAGGACAAGCCCTCGGTCCACGTCAAGTCGTAGACGTTCTCGACGCCTTGCAAGTACATGGCTAAGCGTTCCAGACCATAAGTGATCTCGCCTGTCGCCGGACGGCAATCAATTCCACCCACTTGTTGAAAATAAGTGAATTGCGTA
>JALQVJ010000321.1 GCA_023260355.1 Burkholderiaceae bacterium
CGCGCACGGGCACTTTGTACTTGCCTGCAAATTCCACCGAGCGGGTCTGCAACACTTTGCTGCCCAAACTGGCCATCTCTAGCATTTCTTCAAAGCTGATTCGGCTCAGACGGCGGGCCTCTGCCACCACGCGTGGGTCAGTGGTGTAGACGCCGTCGACGTCGGTATAAATCAAACATTCATCCGCCTTCAGCGCCGCTGCAACAGCCACCGCAGAGGTGTCGGAGCCTCCGCGACCCAAGGTCGTGATGTTCTGATCGGCATCGATACCTTGGAAACCGGTGATGATGACGACACGGCCGGCGTTCAAGTCTTGGCGCACGCGCGCATCATCAATCGACTCGATGCGCGCCTTGGTGTACGCGGAATTGGTCTTGATGGGCACTTGCCATCCCGCGTAGCTCACGGCATCGATGCCTTCGGCTTGCAGGGCGATGGAAAGGAGCCCCACAGAAACTTGTTCGCCGGTGGAGGCCAACATATCCAGCTCGCGCTGGTACGCTTTGCCTGGCCGCTCGGGTGCAAGCTCCTTGGCCAGCCCCAGCAACCGGTTGGTTTCTCCCGACATCGCGGAGGGAACCACCACCATTTGGTGCCCTGCTCTGGCCCATTTAGCCACGCGTTTGGCCACCAAGCCAATGCGCTCGGTTGACCCCATCGAGGTGCCACCGTATTTGTGAACGATCAATGCCATGGATATGTCCCGCGCTTCCTAGTCGGATGGAACGGCTCAACCCCAGTGGTTGAGCGCAAAACCCAGCATTATAAATTCGACTGATAGGACAATTTCTCGCCGTCCCTGGTGACGTATCCAGCCGACACTTTCAGCTCAATGCCATGCCCGCGTGTCTGACATGCCTGCACCTGGTGCAGCAGGGCTTGCAGCTGTGCTTGCGAGGGTGCTGAACCCGATTCCGCCTTGATCCACATGCGCAGCAGGTTGCTCTGGCGAGCAGCACTCAATGATTGCAGCGCTTTGATTTGCGGCGGCAGCCCTACCCGCTCAGCATCTTCAGCCGCGATCTCGTCCAAGAGCTCCTGCGCCTGAGCCATGTGCTGCGACGAACGCGCAACCATGGCGGCGATGTGCGGAAATGACGCCCTCAAGATCGGCGTCACCTCATGGCGAATGCGGTTGCGCGTGAACCGCAAGTCAAGGTTGGTGGGGTCGTCAACAACCGGATGCCCCGACGCCAAGAGCCACTCACGGATCGCCTGTGCAGACACGTCCAAGATAGGACGCTCAAAACGCACCCCGCCGATCTCAAACCGCGGTGACATACCCGCCAAACCGGCCACGCCAGACCCGCGTGACAGCGCCAGAACAACGGTTTCCAACTGATCGTCTTGATGCTGCGCCAACCACACGCTGACCAGCCCGTGCTCTCGCGCCAGCATTGCCAACGCGCCATATCGGGCTTGCCGGGCCGCATCCTCTGGACTTTGCCCCGGTTGGGGGCCTGCTGCGGCGTTGCACGTGAGCACGGGCGCGCCGATTTGGCGGCCGAAGTTGATCGCATGTTGCTCAAATCCAGCCGCCGCCGCTTGCAAGCCATGGTTGACATGCAACCCGACCACCTGGCCAGGCCACAACGCATGCGCAGCGAGCAACAAGGCTGTCGAGTCTGCCCCAGCGCTGAACGCAATACCCACCCGCCCTTTGAGAGGGGCCTTGCCCGCCCAGGCAATCAGGGGCGCGCGGCAAGGGTTGGCGAGATCGGAGGCGCCCGCCATGCTGTGTCGCTGGTCAGGCCTTTTCGGTGAATCGGCCAAAGCTTTGCAAGCGCTCATACCGACGCTGCAAAAGCTCTTCGGTTTTCAGCCCAGTGACTTGGCGCAGTGCGTCGGCCAGCCCCTTGCTCAGCAAACCCATCATTGCCTTGTGGTCGCGGTGTGCACCCCCAGCCGGCTCGCTCACGATCTTGTCTACCAGACCGAGCGCCTTCAAGCGAGGCGCCACGATACCCAATGCCTCTGCAGCCTCTTCCGCCTTGTCGCTGGTCTTCCAAAGAATCGAGGCGCACCCCTCAGGGCTGATCACCGAGTACACCGCGTGTTGCAACATCAAGGTTTGGTCGCCCACGGCAATCGCAAGCGCCCCACCTGAGCCACCCTCACCGATGATGGTTGAGATGATCGGGGTCTCGAGCTGTGCCATTTCGAAAATGTTCCGACCAATGGCCTCAGACTGGCCACGCTCCTCCGCATCGATACCGGGATAAGCGCCGGGAGTGTCCACAAAAGTGAACACGGGCATGCGGAACTTTTCTGCCAGCTTCATCAATCGCAAGGCCTTGCGGTACCCCTCGGGCTTTGTCATCCCGAAATTGCGCAGAGCGCGCTCTTTGGTATCTCGCCCCTTTTGATGACCCAGTACCACACAAGGCTGCCCCTTGAATCGGGCCATACCGCCCACAATACTTTGGTCATCCGCAAAATGGCGATCCCCATGCAGCTCCTGAAAGTGCGTGAACATCCCCTGGATGTAGTCCATGGTGTAGGGCCGATCTGGGTGCCGGGCAACCTTGGTGACCTGCCAGGGGGTGAGCTTGGCATAGAGGTCTTTGGTGAGCTGCTGGCTCTTTTGAGTCAACTGTTCGATTTCGCTGGAGATATCGACAGCGGATTCAGTCTGCACGAATCGCAGCTCTTCAATTTTGTTTTCAAGCTCCGCGATGGGTTGCTCGAAATCTAAAAAGTAACGCTTTGGCAAAGCTTGCCCTCCTTCGTCCAGGCCCACCTCAAGTGGCGGTGCTGGCGCATGGTCATGATTGTGCTTGGATCGGCCTTGGATTGCACGCCGCTTGTCAGATCAATAAGCGACTGGTTCAGGCTCTAAACTGCGCCAAATATACCAAGTCGCCACGCTCCGGTAGGGCGCCCATGCGGCGGCCACTTCCCGCAGTTCGTTTCGGCTCACCGCTTCACCTGAAAAATACAGGCGGCTGACGCCGTTGACCAACCCGACGTCATCGACGGGCAAAACATTGGGTCGCATCAAGTGAAAGATCAGAAACATCTCGGCGGTCCACCGCCCGATGCCTCGAATGGCAATCAGCTCCGAAATAATCGCTTCGTCGTCCAAATTAGCCCAATTTTTAATACTTGCTCTGTTGGCGATGAAGTGCCGCGCCAGGTCCTGGATGTACTCGACTTTACGCGCGCTCAAACCGGCGCTGCGCAAATCGGCCGCATCCAGCTTCACAACGCGAGCCGGCGTGACTTGGGGCACAAGTGCCGCAAATCGCTCCCAAACGGTTTGGGCCGCCTTCACAGAAATTTGTTGCCCAACGATGCTGCGGGCCAGTGTCACGAAAGGGTCGCCCCTCGACTCCAATTGCACGCCCGGAAACTTGGGCACCAACCGCCGCATCACGCGGTCTTTCTTCATCAAATGCGCGCAGGCCTGCTCCCAGTACTCAGGGGTCACGGTTGAGGCGGTCACGCGCGTTCCCAAGTCGTGCCAGCAGGACTGTCCTTCAACACGATGCCTTCTGCCAGCAATTGCTGGCGAATCGCATCCGCTGTTGCGAAATCTTTGCTGGCTTTCGCGGCCTGGCGCTGTTGAATCAGCCCGTCGATTCGCGCCGTGTCTGCATCCACCGCGCCGCCTTGCAAGTACGTTTGTGGGTCGCTTTGCAGCAAGCCCAAGACGCCGCCAAGCGCGCGAAGCCATCCTGCCAAATGCGCGCTGCCGGTGCGGTTGACTTCAGCTGCCAACTCAAACAAGACCGCGACCGCTGCCGGCGTCGCAAAGTCGTCATTCATCGCCACCGCGAAGGCGCGTGCGTGCTCGTTCGCTTCCCAATCCAGCACAACAGCTTCGGCCTGCACGGAGGCCAGCGCGGTGTAGAGGCGCTTGAGTGCACTGCGCGCATCGTTCAAATGCGCGTCGCTGTAATTGAGCGCACTGCGGTAATGTGCGCGCAAAATAAAAAAGCGCACCGTCTCTGCATCGTAGGTTTTGAGGACGTCTCGGATCGTGAAGAAATTCCCCAACGACTTGGACATCTTCTCGTTGTCGACACGCACAAACCCGTTGTGCATCCACACCTTGGCCAACGGCTTGCCCGTGGCGCCTTGGCTCTGCGCGATCTCATTTTCGTGGTGAGGGAACTGCAGGTCTGCACCGCCACCATGGATATCAAAGGTCTCACCCAGCAACGCACAGCTCATCGCCGAGCACTCAATATGCCAGCCCGGACGACCAGCACCGTAGGGGCTGTCCCATTTGGCTTCGTCCGGCTCTGAAGCCTTGGCGGATTTCCAAAGCACAAAATCAAGCGGATCCTGCTTGCCGCCAGCGACCGCCACACGTTCGCCAGCACGCAACTCGTCAAGGGATTTGCCGCTCAACGCCCCATACCCCTCAAACTGGCGCACCGCGTAGTTCACATCGCCGTCCTGCCCCTGGTAGGCCAAGCCTTTTTGCTCAAGCGTTTGAATCAGCGACAGCATTTGTGGGACATAGTCCATCGCGCGTGGCTCGTGGGTGGGTCGCTCAATGCCCAGCGCATCGGCATCCTCGTGCAAGGCATCGACCATGCGATCGGTGAGAGATCGGATCGTTTCACCGTTTTGGACGGCACGCGCAATGATCTTGTCGTCGATATCGGTCACGTTGCGCACGTATGTCACGGCATAACCGTTCGCCTTGAACCAGCGTTGGACGACGTCAAAAGCCATCATGGCGCGCGCGTGTCCCAAATGGCAGTAGTCGTACACGGTCATGCCACAAACGTACATCCGAACCTGCCCTGGCACCAACGGCACAAAGGGTTCGTTGCGTTTCGTCAAAGAGTTGTAAATCGTCAGGCTCATCGCGATGGTCCGAAATGGCAGCAACTGGACGCGCTGCGCATGCTGGGTCAGGTATTGGCGGCAAAGGGAGGGATTCTAGGCTTTTTGCATCCAACGGGCTCCTCTAGAATACCGAACACATGACGCCCGCTGCACTGCCCTCTATCCTGCAAGCCTCTTTCAGATGGTCAGCCGCCTTTTGTCGCCGCTGGGGCGCTCATGGCGGGGCGCTGCTTTTGGGGGT
The DNA here is from genome assembly GCA_023260355.1 of Burkholderiaceae bacterium. Classification (GTDB taxonomy): domain Bacteria; phylum Pseudomonadota; class Gammaproteobacteria; order Burkholderiales; family Burkholderiaceae_C; genus RS62. The sequence continues at coordinate 5,045 of JALQVJ010000321.1, forward strand.
CTGGCTCCTCACCCACGGGGGACCTTCGCCAGCGCAGGAGCCGCAAGAGAAAATCAACGCCATCGAGCAGGCTTTGAGCCAACAGAATTGGCAGCAAGCGGGTGACGCGATCGAGCAAGGCCTCGCAGAGCACCCCAACGATGTGCGGCTCCAACTCCTCAAAGGGGTCTGGCAAGCCCGCCAAGGCAACTTGGCGCAAGCCAGGGCGCTATTTGAGGGGATGGCGGCGCGGTTTCCCGAGTTGAGCGAGCCCTACAACAACCTGGGCATCGTGCTCGCGCAAATGGGCGACCTCGATGGTGCCAAAATCCAATTCAACAAGGCCGTACTGGCCGACCCATCCAACACTGCTGCCCAAAACAATCTGCGCCGAGCCACCTCGCCAGATGCCAAATAAGGCGGGCAGAGCCCATTCGTCTCTTTAAACGCGAGGCCCACATGAAACTATCCCATTCGTTGATCTCTCTGAGTGCTTTGGCGATTGGACTCAGCGCGCTGACGTCCACTGCCTGGGCCTCTAAGGTGCGCCTGACCACCAACATGGGCGATATCGTGATCGATCTTGCCAGCGACAAGGCGCCCAAAACAGTGGCCAATTTCGAGGCCTACGTGAAGTCTGGACACTACAAGGGCACGATCTTTCATCGCGTCATTGACGGGTTCATGATTCAAGGCGGCGGATTCACCCAGAACATGGAACAAAAGCCGACACTTGATCCCATTGCCCACGAAGGCCCTGATGTGGCCGCCAAGGGTGGGTTGCCGAACGCTCGGGGGACGATTGCCATGGCACGCACAGGCGACCCACACTCCGCAACTGCGCAGTTT
>JALQVJ010000373.1 GCA_023260355.1 Burkholderiaceae bacterium
CCCATATCAATCCCTGCGCATCAAAATTTCGATTTTAGGCATTCTCGATCCCGCGAGCGGCAGCCCAGACAGCCAGTCCGTCTTGGGTGGCCGCGACGTCATGCACCCTCACCACGCGTGCGCCCCGCTCCACACTCAATACCGCAGCCACGACACTGCCTGTGACGCGATCATGCACCTCGCGGCCGGTCACTGCGCCAATCGAGGACTTGCGAGACCACCCAGCCAACACATGGCTGCCCGCTGACCAATCCGGCGTCCTGTGTAGCAATTCAAAATTCTGCTCGATCGTCTTGCCAAAGCCTGTGCCACAGTCCACCACGATCCTCGATGAGGCCACGCCGCGGTCCGTCAGCTTGCGACACCGATCGCTCAAAAACGCGCGGACATCAGCGACGACGTCGCCGGTCATGGGTGAGATCTGCATCGTGGCAGGATCGCCGTGCATGTGCATGAGACATACCCCACACTGCGGATGCGCGGCAATCACGTCAAGCCCACGCAAACCGTCAGCGGTGTCTGCCCACCGAAGTGCCCACACGTCGTTGATCACATCCACCCCGAGGTCTAGAGCGCGCTGCATGGTGCCTGGCTTGTAGGTATCTACAGAAATCGGCACGCCCCACGTGACCAGCTCGCTCAGCACGAGCTCTAAGCGGGACCACTCCTCTTGCGCTGAAACCGGCTGCGCGCCGGGTCGCGTTGACTCAGCACCCACGTCCAAGATGTGGGCGCCCTCGTCCAAGAGCTGTCGGGCGTGTCGCAAGGCTGCGTCGACCGACGCGTGGCGTCCACCATCAGAAAACGAGTCAGGGGTGAGGTTCACGATACCCATGATCTTGGGCGTCGCCAAATCAAGCGCGAAGCGGCTTGTCGTCCAGGTCACTGGGGCCATGGTTTGGATGGGTGCGTTGGGACTGATGGGCCGGCGTCCAATCAAGGACATGGCATCGGCGAGGTCATCAACAAACAGCCCGGCTATACCGGGCTGTTTGGGAGACGTTGTTAGATCTCTGGGTTGGAAACCTTCGCTGCACCAGTGGCAGGCTCAGGACCCACCGACGGTGCGCCGCCGCTGGTGCCGCCGTCTTGAGAGGGAGGCACACGCGGCTTGAAATCTTTGGACACTGTGGGCTCTTTGCCAGCCATGATGTCGTCGATTTGATCCTTGTCGATGGTTTCCCACTCCAAAAGGGCCTTCGCCATCGCATGCATCTTGTCTGCGTTCTCTTCAATGAGACGGCGCGCCAGTGCGTACTGCTCATCGATGATGCGTCGCACCTCCACGTCAACCCGCTGCATGGTCTGCTCGCTGATGTTGGTGGTCTTCGTGACCGAGCGGCCCAAGAACACCTCGCCTTCATTTTCGGCGTACACCATCGGACCCAACTCTTGAGACATGCCATAACGCATGACCATGTCACGGGCCATGTGAGTGGCGCGCTCGAAGTCATTGGACGCGCCAGTGGTCATTTGATTCATGAACACCTCTTCGGCAATGCGCCCGCCAAACAACATCGAAATCTGGTTCAGCATGTACTCGCGGTCATAGCTGTAGCGGTCCTTCTCCGGCAAGCTCATCGTCACACCCAGCGCACGACCACGGGGAATGATGGTGACCTTGTGAACCGGGTCGCACTTAGGCAGCAACTTGCCAATCAAGGCATGTCCAGCCTCGTGGTAGGCCGTGTTGCGTCGCTCCTCCTCGGGCATGACCATCGACTTGCGCTCGGGGCCCATGAGGATTTTGTCCTTGGCCTTTTCGAAGTCCTGCATCTCGACCACCCGGGCGTTGCGTCGCGCAGCCATCAAGGCGGCTTCATTGCACAGGTTTGCCAAATCGGCGCCTGACATGCCGGGCGTACCCCGCGCGATCACGCTGGCCTCGATATCGGTGCCCACGGGAATCTTGCGCATATGAACGTTCAGAATTTGCTCGCGGCCCTTGATATCGGGCAGTTGCACATACACCTGGCGGTCAAAACGGCCAGGGCGCAACAAAGCAGCATCCAAGATGTCTGGGCGGTTGGTTGCCGCGATCACGATCACGCCAAGGTTGGTTTCAAAACCATCCATCTCGACCAGCATCTGGTTCAAGGTCTGCTCGCGTTCATCGTTGCCACCGCCCAAGCCGGCGCCGCGTTGGCGGCCCACAGCATCGATTTCATCCACAAAGATGATGCAAGGCGAGTTCTTCTTGGCTTGTTCGAACATGTCGCGCACCCGGGCTGCGCCGACACCGACAAACATCTCCACAAAGTCTGAGCCAGAGATACTGAAGAAAGGCACCTTGGCTTCGCCGGCAATGCTCTTGGCCAACAGCGTTTTACCAGTCCCTGGAGGGCCCACCAGCAACAAGCCGCGCGGGATGCGCCCGCCCAGCTTTTGGAACT
>JALQVJ010000390.1 GCA_023260355.1 Burkholderiaceae bacterium
TCACCACGGTGTGGCAGCTGGATCGCCGCGGCAATGGCATTCGGGTCTTCCAGCGTTTGGCAACACCAGACGCTGCAGTCCCCTCGAAGCCTTAGGCCTCTCGCTGATCGTCCAACCAACGCACGCGACGCGCAGGAAAGGTCACGCTGAATCGCGATCCCTTGCCAAGCACGCTGCTGATGCGAAGGTCGCCACCATGCCGTTGGGCAATGTGTTTGACGATCGCCAATCCCAGGCCCGTGCCGCCTGTTTCACGAGAGCGACTCTGGTCGATCCGGTAGAACCGTTCGCTGAGGCGGCTCAGGTGTTGCGGTGCGATGCCAACGCCGGTGTCCTGAACATAGAATTCGGCCTCGCCGTGCGGTAGGCGGCGCCACCCCAACGTGATGCGCCCGTTCGGCGGCGTGTAGCGCACGGCGTTCGTCACCAAGTTCCCCAGTGCGCTTTGCATTTCTCGGCCGCTGCCTGCGACGTCAAATTGGGTTTCCCCCATGACCTCCAGCGTTTGTGTGCCGCCGTGCAACACGCCATTCAGGGCCTTGGCGTCATTCAAAGCGGTTTCAATCAGCACCTGTGCGGCATGCCATTCACTCGCTGGCGGAGGTGGTCCGCCCTCCAGTGACGACAGTGTCAGCAAATCAGTGACCAGGTTATCCATGCGCTGTGCCTGCTTGGCCATCGAGCTCAAGTAGTGATCACGCTGTTCCGCATCCAGCGGCAAGTCCTGCAGTGTCTCTACAACGCCGCGAATCACCGTCAGTGGCGTCTTGATCTCGTGGGACACGTTCGCTACGAAATCCCGCCGCATCCTCTCAGCGCGCTGAATTGCCGTGATATCACGGGTGAGCATCAAGTGCCTTTGCCGCCCATATGGGAACAGTTGAACGGCAATCTCGCTCGCCGCTGGACCACGGCTGTGCAACTTGACTTCGGTCTCATAGCGACCTTTTTGCAAATATTGCGTGAACACAGGATCTCGAACGATATTGCGCACCACCTGATGGAGGTCTTCGTTGGGGTCAAGGCCCAAGTGTTCGGAGGCCGACTGGTTGCACCAATCCATGCGCCCTTCACTATCCAACAGAACCACGCCATTGGGTGAGGCCTGAATCGCGGCCAAGAACTCATTGAGGCGACGGCGCTCGTCCAATGTCTTGCGGCGTTGATAACGCAGTGATTTGTAGATGCGCTCTCCCAAGTCGCGCCACAACCCTCGCATTTTTGGCGGCTTGGAATCATCCCGCCTCTGTATCCAACGAACCAAAACTGCGCGCGCAGCCATGTCCCAGGTCATCCAAAGCGCAGCCCCCAAGAGGCAGCCCAATAGCCCCAGCGTCGCATTGCTGTGTGTCCACTGGGTGAGCAGCCAACCCAGGAACATCGCGAGGAACAATTCAACAGTTCTCAGCATCACAGACTATTGATTCAATTGGGGGAGGACAAAAAAGCGGCCTGGTTGACCACTCGAGATCGAGGGGTTCGAGCATAAGCGATTTTGGGCAAGACAGCGACCGGCCCAGGCGCTAGGCGATCTGCATCGCAGTCAATTTATAACCTGCACCCCGCACGGTCTGAACCATCGAGGAACATCCGCCCAAAGCCTCGCGCAAGCGCTTGATATGCACGTCAACCGTGCGCTCCTCGATGTGTCCGGGATCATCCCAAACAGCAGAAAGCAGATGCACACGGGTAAAAACGCGCTCAGGGTTCTTCATCAAGAAAGCAAGCAGTTTG
>JALQVJ010000063.1 GCA_023260355.1 Burkholderiaceae bacterium
CATGCCTCAGGATGAGGCACCGCTACGACGCAATCAGCAAAGTGTATACAGTTTTTGGGAAAGTCTCAACGCCAACTTGCGACTTTTCGCACACAGGCTAGGGCATTGAATCAACCGGTTTGGCGCAGCTGAATCAACAACTGGGCGACCGTCGACGCCGCCACCACTTCCGGCTCCTTGCCATGGATCTCTGGCAACCCAATGGGGCATGTGACATGGTTCCAATCAGACTCCTGCCACCCTCTGGCCTCCAAGCGGTGGCGAAAAGTTGCCCACTTGGTCTTGCTGCCAATCAGACCCACGTAGGGCAAATCGCCCTTGGCGCGCTGCCGCTCTAAACAGGCGGCGACGACGTCCAGATCTTCGGCATGGCTAAAGCTCATGATCAATACCGCGCTGCCGGCGGCCAAATCTGCGACGGCGGCTTGTACGGGGTCGCTGTGCTCGCAATACACGTTGGGGGGCACATCAGGCGGGAAAATCTCATCGCGGCTGTCGATCCACCGCACCTCAAAGGCCAGTGGCGCCATGGCTCGGACCAAAGCCCTGCCCACGTGCCCGCCGCCAAACAAAGCGACGGGGTGCAGCTTGGGGCGCAAAGCCTCTTGAATGTGGGGCCAGTCTTGCGCGGTGATGCGCTGGTATGACACCTCCACCACACCGCCGCAGCATTGCCCAAGCGAGGGGCCCAGCGCCATGCGCTGCAACTCAGGCGCGTCATGCCAGCCCGGGCATGCGTTCTGCTTGAGCAACTCGCGGGCACGCGCGATGGCGTCCAACTCCAGGCGCCCGCCACCGATGGTGTTGACCAAGGCGCCAAGCCATACCGCCATCCATGCGCCCTCTTCGCGTGGGCCTGAGCCCTGAACCCTGGCCACCCGCACCAGCACCGCATCGGCTTGCGCCAGGCGCGCGGCCAGCTCACTCCAGGCGTGTTGGCTCACTGCAATCAGACGCGCGCGGCTGCCTTAGCGGCTTCGCAAGCCAGCAAGATCCGCTCGGGTGTTGCAGGCGCATCCAGGTGAACCACCGCCTTATGGTCCGCGCTGGCCGACACCGCATCCCGAAGGGCGAAAAACGCGGAGAGGCCGAGCATCAAGGGGGGCTCGCCAACTGCTTTGCTGTTGAAGGGCGTGGGCTTCAAATTCTTGCCATCGAACAACGCCACGTTGAAGTGTTCTGGGACATCGCCGGCCACTGGGATCTTGTAGGTGCTGGGGCCGTGGGTCAACAATTTGCCCTTCTTGTCCCAAATGCACTCTTCCATCGTCAACCACCCCATGCCTTGCACGTAAGCGCCTTCGATCTGACCCTTGTCGATGGCTGGGTTGATGCTCTTGCCGGCGTCATGGACGATGTCAACGGCCTTGAGCCACCACTCGCCTGTGCGCGTGTCGATTTCGACTTCGCTGACCGCAGCACCGTAGCAGTAGTAGTAGAACGCTTTGCCCTGCAGGGTTGTGAAGTCGTATTGAATCTCAGGCGTCATGTAGAAGCCTGTCACGGACAAGCCGACGCGATCCAACCACGCCTGCTTGGCCAAATCCGCCCACGCCACCGAGCGCCCGGCGCCGTGCGCATGGCTGTTGGCAAAGGTGACTTCGGACTCATCGCAATTGAGCATTCGTGCTGCCACAGGCGCCAATCGCGCACGCATCTGTGCGGTGGCGTTCATGATGGCGGCACCATTGATGTCCGCACCGCTTGAGGCCGAGGTCGCGGAAGCGTTGGGCACCTTTTGAGAATCGGTGGCGGTCACGCGGACAAAGGACACGTCCACGCCCAAACCATCGGCGCAGACTTGCGCCATTTTGGTGTTGAGGCCCTGCCCCATTTCCGTGCCGCCGTGGTTGCAGCTGATCGAGCCGTCCATGTAGATGTTCAGCAAAGCGCCGCCTTGGTTGAGCATCGTTGCGGTGAAACTGATGCCGAACTTCAGGGGCACCAAGGCCAAACCACGCTTCTTGTGCTTGCTGTTGGCGTTGAAGGTGCGCACCGCGTCGCGACGCTTGGCGTATTCGGCCAACTGTTCGACGTCATCCACCACACGATCACCCACCCAGTCCTCAATCAACTGGCCGTACTGTGTCGTCATCGTGTCGGCCGAGCCTGATTTGGCGGGGTCTTGATAAAGGTTGAGCTTGCGCACTTCAAGCGGGTCCTTGCCCAGCGTCGCAGCGATCTCTTCAATGATGGTTTCGATGGTAAACATCCCCTGAGGCCCACCGAAACCGCGAAACGCAGTGCCACTCTGGGTGTGCGTCTTGCAGCGGTGGCTGATCAACTTCAGATTGGGAATGTGATAGCAGTTGTCAATGTGCAGGCACGCCCGGTCGTTGACGGGGCCAGAGTAGTCGGTGCTGTAACCGCAACGCGACGCCATCACGATATCGATGCCCAAGATGCGGCCGCTGTCGTCAAAACCGACGTCGTAGTCCATCTTGAAATCGTGTCGCTTGCCAGTCATCGTCATGTCGTCGTCGCGGTTGACACGCAATTTCACAGGCCGTTGCAGCTTGAATGCAGCCAAGGCTGCGCTCTGGCTGAAGATACTGGCGTTGCCCTCTTTGCCCCCAAAGCCGCCACCCATGCGCCGACAAATCACCTCCACATCGTTGGTGGTCAGGTTCAGCGCGGCTGCCGCTTCGCGTTGGTTGCCGTCTGGGTGTTGCGTCGATACATACAGCGTCAACTGCTTGTCTTCACGGGGCACCGCATAAGTGATCTGGCCCTCAAGGTAAAACTGCTCTTGCTGGCCCGAACGAGAGGTGCCTTTCAAGCGACGCGGCGCATTGGCAATGGCCGAACTGGCATCCCCACGGTTGAAGCCTTTGGGTGGCATCAAAAAGCTGTTGGCCTCCATGGCCTCTTCAATCGTCAGGATGGGCTTGAGCTCTTTGACCTGTACTTTCGCCTTGGCTGCAGCTTCACGCGCATACAGCATCTCGCGTGCAACCACGACCGCAACCGCTTGGCCGACAAACTCCACTTTGCCAACGGCCAAAAATGGGTCGTCGTGGATGATGGGGCCGCAATTGTTTTCACCGGGGATATCGCGACTTGTGAAGACCGCGACCACGCCGTGTTCCTTGAGAATCGCCTCGCGGTCGATGCCCTCGCCAATCAGCTCGCCGTGTGCAACGGGTGACTTGATGATGGCAGCGTAGAGCGTGCCAGCCAGCTCCGGCATGTCATCGGTGTACGTGGCGGCGCCTGTCACGTGCAAGTGAGCCGACTCATGGATCACGTCGGTGCCCTGCTGCACACCACTGGCGGGCAACAGGTTTTTGAGTTGAGTCAGAGCGTTCATTTATGCCACCTCCGCAGCAGGTTCTTCGATGAATTCGAGCACCAAGTTGCGTGCCACGAGTGAGCGATATGTCCACGTTGCGCGCAAACCATCGCGCGCCACAAAGCTATCGGCAATCGCCGCGTCCAAATCAGCGGCTGTCACCTCAGACGGCGCCTTGCCTTCCAGCACAGCTTCCAATTTGGGAGCGCGACAGGGCGAGGGTGCCAAACCGTTGTAGGCCAAGCGCACTTGGTGCAACTTGCCGTCCTTGAGCTCGAACGCCATGGCCGCACAGGTGGCCGAAATGTCTTGTTCAAAGCGCTTGCTGACCTTGTGGGCGCGGAACACGCGTTTGCCATTGGGCTTGGGCAATACCACTGCCTCAATGAATTCGCCTGGTTTCAACACATTTTGCTTTTGACCGGTGTAGAACTGATCCAGTGCGACCGTGCGCGTCGAATCACCATGGCGCAAGATCAGATCAGTCCCCAGCGCCATCAAACATGGCATGGAGTCCCCGATCGGTGAGCCATTGGCGATGTTGCCGGCCAGCGTCGCCGTGCTGCGAATCGGGGGGGACCCAAAGCGGCGCAACACTTCAGCAAAATCAGGATAGCTCTCAGCCACGATCTGTTCGACTTGGGCCAAAGACACCGCTGCACCAATGCGCCATGCAGCAGCCGTCTCGTTCACTTGGCGCAACTCGTCGACATTGCCCAAATACATGATGTGGTCAGGCCGGAAGAATTGCTTGTTGACCTGCAACCCCACCTCGGTGCTGCCCGCCAACAGGGTGGTCGTGGGGTTCTTGACCAAGTAGTCGGCCACTTCGGTCAACGTGGCTGGCGAAACGACCTCGTTGCCTTTGCGGGTGCGCACCACCGGCTGAACGATGATGTCCCCCTCCAGGCTCAAGGTTGGGGTCTTGGCGCGCTGGATTTCTCTCAAAAGCGGTAGGTCAGCGCTGTCCTCAACTTTCAGCAATTCGGGTTTGTGACAGGCCTTGGTCGCGGCTTCAATGATCGGCTTGTAACCAGTGCAACGGCACAAGTTGCCACTCAAGGAGTCGGTGATTTGCTGGCGGCTCGGCTGAGGCACCACTTGCACCAAGTTGACCAGGCTCATGACGATCCCTGGGGTGCAAAACCCGCATTGGGAGCCGTGGCAAGCGATCATCTCTTGCTGCACGGGATGCAGGCTGCCATCCGCTTTCTTCAAACTCTCGACCGTCTTGATCGACTTGCCATCGAGCGAAGGCAACAACTGAATGCAACTGTTGACAGGGACGTAGTCGATGCCGTCGCCTTTGGCGTTGAGCTCCCCGACCATGATCACGCAAGCGCCGCAGTCCCCCTCGGCGCACCCTTCTTTCGTGCCAGTGCGGTGCATTTGCTCACGCAGGTAATCGAGGACGGTGGTGGTGCGGCGCTCGCCCTGTGCCTCAACGATTTGACCGTCGAGGACAAAGCGCACCGTGTTGGTGACTTGGTTCATAAATGAGCAGGCTTTTCAGCAAAAAACGGCAGGCTGCCCCCGAGGTGAGGCGCAGAAACAGAAGCCCGATTCTAAAGGGAGCGGGCCATTTCTGGGACAAAAACCACCCTTTGGGGTGAGATTTCCGCTGTGCACATACCCCAGTTGAACCCTATGGATTGCACCGACGCGCTTGGGCCACGATGCCGCTAGACTGTGGGATATGAGACTTGGCAATTTCACCGCCGCTGACCGGACCGAGTTGGCCCTAAAGATGCGTCGACACGCAACTGTGGTGCTGGTTTCCGCACTTTTGGGCGCGTGCGCGGTGCCGCCATCCAGTGCACCAATCGCAGGGGCGCCTGGCTCACAGTCCGGCATCCCAGGCGCTGGTGGACCGGCAGATGCCTCTGCGCAGCGCCCATCCCCTCCGGCGCCCTCACTTGCACAAACGCCCCGAGACTATCGGCGGGACGGGGCAGAGCACATTTACCGAGTGCACCAAGACAAGATTTTTCACGGCAAGATGCCGCCCCTGCTGTCAGCGGTCAGTGTGACTCGGCTGTTTATTGACGGCAACGGCATGGTCACGCGTTTTGAGTGGCTGAGAGCGCCAGGCAATCAATCCCAAATCGCCCGAGAGATCCAGAGCATGGTCGCGCAGGCACAACCCTTTCCGAAACCCCAATCACTGGGCGAGGTGGCCTACATCGAGACCTGGCTCTGGCATCGCAACGGCTTGTTCCAGCTCGACACCCTGACTGAGGGGCAACTCGATCGCAAGCCGATCGAGGACTGACGCGTTCCGGCAGCCCATCAGCGGGCCGCGCTCAGCTGCCGCGGTAGGTGGAGTAGCTCCACGGGCTGACCAGCAAGGGCACGTGGTAGTGTGCGGTGACATCCGCAACGCCAAAATCCAAACTGACTCGGTTCAAGAAATTCGGCTCGGGCAATGCAACACCGCGTGCGGCAAAGTACCCAGCGACATCGAACACGAGGCGATAGGTGCCTTGCTTTAGGGCGTCATGACCGATCAAGAGCCCGTTGGCATTGCGACCATCCTCATTCAGCGTGAAGCTTTGCAGCAGCGTCGCTTGCTCGCCCGAAGTTGCATACAACTCGACAGCCATACCAGCCGCTGGCGTGCCATGCATGGTATCCAAAACGTGTGTACTCAAGCCCATTGCGTTCCCCTTGTGATCCCATTTATCCTGTGAGTTTGCAGAATTCAATTGCACTGTTTTGCAAAGATTGTATACAATATTTCGATACTGCGAAGACCTTTGCCATGGACCCTACCCCAACCGCTGTCATTGTCGAATCCCTCAAGCGAGCGATTGTCGACCATCGCCTGCAGCCCGGCGAAAAACTGGTTGAACAGCGCTTGGCTGACACGTTTGGCGTCTCCCGAACATTGGTCAGGCAGGCGCTGTATCAGTTGGAGCAAAACCATCTGATTCGGCTCGAGCCGGCGCGGGGCGCATTTGTCGCTGAGCCCTCCGTGCAAGAAGCCAAGCAGGTTTTTGCCGTGCGGCGCGTGCTTGAAAACGACTTGGTTCGCCAACTGGTTCAACACGCCTCGCCCAAACACCTGCGGGCGCTCGACGCCCATGTGTTGCGAGAGGCAGCAGCAATCAAGCAAAACGACGTCGCCCAACGCACCGACTTGCTCGGTGATTTCCACGTCGTCATGGCTCGTCAAATCGGCAACGAGGTGCTCGCAAAGCTCTTGAGCGACTTGATTTCACGTTGCGCATTGATCACGCTGATGTACCAAAGCAAACAGGATGCAGCGTGCTCCAACACAGAGCACGCGGACATTGTCGAAGCGATCAGAGCACGAGACACAGACAAAGCCCTCGCACTCATGAACGCGCACCTTGATCACGTGGAGGCCAGCCTGGCGTTCCCCAATACCGCTCAAAAATCCCAACGCTCAACCCCATGATTTACGACGCCACACACAACTACCCACGAGACCTGCGTGGCTACGGCCGCGACGTGCCACACGCCCAGTGGCCAGAGCAAGCTCGCATCGCCGTTCAGTTCGTCCTGAACTTTGAAGAGGGTGGCGAAAACAACATCCTGCATGGCGACGCCGGCAGCGAACAATTTTTGTCCGAGATGTTCAACCCTGCCAGCTATCCCGCACGCCATATGAGCATGGATGGCATCTATGAGTACGGCTCAAGAGCCGGCGTTTGGCGCCTGCTGCGGGAGTTCGAACGCCGCCAGCTGCCACTCACCATTTTCGGCGTCGCCAGTGCACTCCAGCGCAACCCAGAGACCACCGCCGCCTTTGTCGAACTCGGACATGAAATCGCTTGCCATGGGCTCAAATGGATCCATTACCAAAACATGCCCATTGAAGAGGAACGCGCTCACATGGCCGAGGCGATGGCCATGATCCAAGACTTGGTCGGTCAACGCGCTTTGGGTTGGTACACCGGGCGCGACAGCCCCAACACACACCAGCTGGTCGCGGACTACGGCGGCTTTGCTTACGACGCAGACTACTATGGCGACGATCTGCCGTTTTGGATGAAGCTGCGCAAAACCGACGGCAGCGACACGCACCAACTCATCGTCCCCTATACGCTGGATTGCAACGACATGCGCTTTGCGCTGCCACAGGGGTACAGCCATGCCGATCCGTTCTTTGCGTACATGAAAGACACCTTCGACGTGCTCTACGCCGAGGGTGACCCCAGCGGTCTCGACCGGCCCAAAATGATGAGCATTGGCATGCATTGCCGCTTGCTGGGGCGCCCCGGCCGCATCACCGCGTTGCAACGCTTCCTGGACTACATCCAGCAGCACCCAGGCGTGTGGATCGCCACCCGCTTGGACATCGCAAAACACTGGACCCAGACACATCCGGTCAAGGTGCAAGCATGAACTTCGACGCCTTCAATCACGCTGAAGCCGCTGACGCCATCGCCGCGTTGGACGGTCTTTATGAACACACCCCTTGGATTGCGGAACAAGCCGTCGCGCAGCGGCCATTTGCCAGCATCGCGGCGCTGAAGTACTGCATGACACAGATATTGGAGGCTGCCGGTCGCGACGCCAAGGTGGCTCTCATTCGTGCTCACCCAGAGTTGGCTGGCAAAGCCATGGTGGCCAAAACCCTCACCGCAGAGAGCACCAACGAACAATCCAAGGCAGGTCTGACTCAGTGCACACCCGAGGAGTTTGCGCACATCCAGCAGCTCAATGCGGAATACAACAGCCGTTTTGGCTGGCCTTTCATATTGGCAGTGCGAGGCCCCAGGGGTGAGGGTTTACACAAAGCACAAATCATCGCCACGTTTGAACGCCGCTTGCACAACCACCCTGACTTTGAATTGGAAGAATGCATCCGCAACATCCATCGCATTGCTGAGATCCGCCTGCAAGACAAGTTTGGCGTGACACCTGCGTTGGGCGAGCAAGTCTGGGACTGGCAAGAGCAATTGGCGCAGCACAGCGAGCCAGAGGCGATGGAACGCGGCGAACTCACGGTGACCTATCTCACCGCAGCTCACATTGCATGCGCGCAACGCATCAGCCACTGGATGCACGACTGCGGCTTCGACGAAGTCGAAACCGATGCCGTTGGCAATGTGGTCGGGCGGTACTGGGGTGAGGACCGTGACTTGCCCGCGTTGATGACGGGCAGCCACTATGACACCGTGCGCAACGGTGGCAAGTACGACGGGCGTCTGGGCATTTTCGTCCCTATGGCGTGCGTGCAGCAGATGCATGCTCAGGGCAAACGCTTGCGCCGCACACTCGAAGTGGTCGCGTTTTCGGAAGAAGAAGGACAGCGATACCCTGCCACTTTTCTCGGCAGTGGGGCACTGGTCGGCGATTTCAACACGCGGTGGCTTGATCAACGCGACGCCCATGGCATCAGCATGCGTGAGGCCATGCAACAGGCTGGCCTCTGTGTCGATGACATCGGCAAACTCAAACGCGACCCATCCAAGTACCTCGGCTTTGTCGAAGTCCATATCGAGCAAGGCCCTGTGATGAACCAAAGCCACATGCCACTGGGCATTGTGACCTCCATCAACGGCAGTGCGCGCTTTCGGGGTCGCGTGATTGGCATGGCCAGCCACGCGGGCACAACCCCGATGAGCCAGCGCAAAGACGCCGCCGCCGCGGTGGCCGAGTGGATGGTGGCAGTCGAGGCGCGTGCGGCCCAAGACGGCGATAGCGTCGCCACGGTAGGCATGCTAACCGTACCCAATGGCTCCATCAATGTGGTGCCTGGCGTGTGCGAGTTCAGCCTCGATGTGCGCGCGCCCAGCAACGCGCAACGCGACGCCGTGCTGGCCGATGTGTTGCCAGCCCTCAGTGCCATCTGCGGGCGTCGGGGTCTGCGCCATGACATCCAAGAAGTCATGCGCGCATCTGCCGCACCGAGCGACGCCGATCTTCAAGCGCGCTGGACTCAGGCCGTCACGGCCATGGGCTTGCCCGCGTTTGAGCTGCCCAGCGGCGCTGGCCATGACGCCATGAAGCTGCATGAAATCATGCCGCAAGCCATGTTGTTCGTGCGCGGTGAAAACGCTGGGATCAGCCA
>JALQVJ010000407.1 GCA_023260355.1 Burkholderiaceae bacterium
CAAGACGTCATGTTTGGCTTCCCCGTGACCTGCGAAAACGGCGACTACAAAGTGGTTGAAGGCCTTGAGATCGACGCGTTCAGCCAAAGCTGCATCGACAAGACCTTGGCCGAGTTGGTCGGCGAGCGCGACGGCGTGGCCCACTTGCTGTAATCACAGCCATGGCCACAGCGCACCCCAGAGACGTCCTACTTGGCGCGCAAGGCGGTCAAATCGCCTTGCCCGTCTGTGATCACTATTGCGGCGTTGAGGTGCGCATGCAAAAGAGCTTGGCCTTGCAGGCCGAGCTCATGCAGCGTTACGGCACCTGCGTCTTCGACGTCACACTCGATTGCGAAGACGGTGCGCCGGTAGGCGGCGAGGTCGAACACCGCGAATTGGTGTTGGCCCAGCTGCACGCTGCAGCCCCTGCGATTGCGCAAGGTGCCCGCGTGGGCACCCGCGTGCACCCCGTGGATCACCCCGCATTTGCCGACGACGTGGCCACACTCGTGTCGCGTGGCGGTGCGCTGTTCTCACACATCATGGTGCCCAAGGTCGACACTGCCCAAGACATCGAAAAAGCCGTTGCCGCTATCGATGCCGCCGGTGGCCAGCACCTGCCCGTGCAGTGCCTGATCGAATCTCCGCTCGGCGTGCACAACGTGCACGACATCGCCGCGCACCCGCGCGTGCAGTCCATCAGCTTTGGCCTCATGGACTTTGTCTCGTCACACGGTGGTGCGATCCCCGCATCGGCCATGGGCGTGCAAGGCCAGTTTGAACACCCCTTGGTCGTGCGCGCCAAGCTCGAGATTGCCTCCGCTTGCCATGCCCACGGCAAAGTGCCCTCACACAGCGTGGTCACCGAGTTCAAGGACAAAGAAGCCCTGCGTGCCGCCGCCACCCGTGCTGCCCGCGAGTTCGGCTTCACCCGCATGTGGAGCATCCACCCCGACCAAATCGACGTCGTCATTGACGTGTTTGCGCCCAGCAGCGCAGACGTCGAACACGCCGTCGAAGTCATCGAAGCTGCAGTCGCCGCCGACTGGGCGCCCGTGCAAGTGCGTGGTCGCCTCGAAGACCGCGCCAGCTACCGTTACTTTTGGCAAGTGCTCGAGCGCGCGCACCACACCGGTGTGGCCTTGCCTGCTTCCATGCAACCCTATTTTTCTTCGCCAGCCGCTTGAGGCTGGCGCCATTTGGAGTAGACCATGTCTGACTTTTTGAACGCCTACGAAGCCCACGTCGCCGAGCGCGCCGCATTGGGTATTCCTCCCCTGCCTTTGTCGGCCAAGCAAACCGCTGACGTCATCGAGCTGATCAAGAACCCACCCGCAGGCAAAGAAGATTTCTTGGTCGACCTGTTGGTCCACCGTGTGCCACCCGGCGTGGACGACGCGGCCAAAGTCAAAGCCAGCTTCCTGTCTGCCGTGGCCCACGGCGACCAGCCTTGCGGCTTGATCACTCGCCAGCGCGCTGCTGAGTTGCTGGGCACCATGCTCGGTGGCTACAACGTCAAGCCCCTGGTCGATTTGCTCGACGACGCAGCCGTGGCCACCGAAGCCGCCGAAGCCCTCAAGGGCACGCTGCTGATGTTTGACGCCTTCCATGACGTCGCTGAAAAAGCCAAGGCCGGCAACGCCAAGGCCAAAGAAGTCATCCAATCATGGGCCGACGCCGAGTGGTTCAAAAAGCGCCCCGAAGTCGAGCAAAAGATCACCGTCACCGTCTTCAAAGTGCCCGGTGAAACCAACACCGACGACTTGTCTCCTGCGCCCGACGCATGGAGCCGCCCAGACATCCCCATGCACTACTTGGCGATGCTCAAGAACACCCGCCCCGGTGCCGCCTTTGTGCCCGAAGAGGACGGCAAACGTGGCCCCATGAAGTTCATTGACGACCTCAAGGCCAAAGGCCACTTGGTCGCCTACGTCGGCGACGTGGTCGGCACCGGCTCCAGCCGCAAATCAGCCACCAACAGCGTCATCTGGGCCACCGGCCAAGACATCCCCTACGTGCCCAACAAGCGCTTCGGCGGCGTCACGCTCGGCGGCAAAATCGCCCCCATCTTCTTCAACACCCAAGAAGACTCTGGCGCACTGCCCATCGAAGTCGACGTCACCAACTTTGAAATGGGCGACGTCATCGACGTCTACCCCTACGCTGGCAAGATCGAAAAAGACGGCAAAACCGTCGCCGAGTTCTCGCTCAAGAGCGACGTGCTGTTGGACGAAGTGCGCGCCGGCGGCCGCATCAACTTGATCATTGGCCGCGGTCTCACCTCCAAAGCCCGTGAGTTCTTGGGCTTGCCCGCATCCACCGAATTCCGCCTGCCCCAAGCCCCCGTGGACTCTGGCAAAGGCTTCACGCTGGCCCAGAAGATGGTCGGCCGCGCCTGCGGCTTGCCCGAAGGCCAAGGCGTGCGCCCCGGCACCTACTGCGAACCCAAGATGACCACCGTGGGTTCACAAGACACCACTGGCCCCATGACCCGCGACGAGTTGAAAGACCTCGCCTGCTTGGGCTTCAGCGCTGACTTGGTGATGCAGTCCTTCTGCCACACCGCGGCTTACCCCAAGCCCGTCGACGTCAAGATGCACCACGAGCTGCCCGACTTCATCAGCACCCGTGGCGGCGTTGCCCTGCGTCCTGGTGACGGCGTGATCCACAGCTGGTTGAACCGCCTCCTGTTGCCCGACACCGTCGGCACCGGTGGTGACTCACACACCCGCTTCCCCATCGGCATCTCCTTCCCCGCAGGCTCTGGCTTGGTGGCTTTCGCCGCCGCCACTGGCGTCATGCCCTTGGACATGCCCGAGTCGGTGTTGGTCCGCTTCAAAGGCGAGATGCAGCCCGGCGTCACCCTGCGTGACCTCGTGCACGCCATCCCCCTGTACGCGATCAAGCAAGGCTTGTTGACCGTCGCCAAGGCTGGCAAAAAGAACATCTTCTCTGGCCGCGTCCTCGAAATCGAAGGCCTGCCCCAGTTGAAGGTCGAGCAAGCGTTCGAACTCTCTGACGCCTCTGCCGAGCGTTCAGCCGCTGGCTGCACCATCAAGCTCGACAAAGAGCCGATCATCGAATACATCAAGTCCAACATCGTCCTGATGAAGAACATGATCGCCAACGGCTACGCCGACGCCCGCACATTGCAGCGCCGCATCGAAGCCCAAGAAGCCTGGTTGGCCAACCCCCAATTGCTCGAAGCCGATGCCGACGCCGAATACGCAGCCGTCATCGAAATCGACTTGGCCGACATCAAAGAGCCCATCGTCTGCTGCCCCAACGACCCCGATGACGCCAAGTTCATGTCCGAAGTGGCGGGCACCGCCATTGACGAAGCCTTCATTGGCTCATGCATGACCAACATCGGTCACTTCCGCGCAGCGTCCAAAGTCTTGGGCGGTGCTCGCGACATCCCCGTCAAGCTGTGGGTCGCACCACCCACCAAGATGGACGAGTCCGAGTTGATCAAAGAAGGCCACTACGCCACCTTTGGCGCGGCTGGTGCACGCACCGAGATGCCCGGTTGCAGTCTGTGTATGGGCAACCAAGCACAGGTCCGCGAAGGCGCGACCGTCATGTCAACCTCGACCCGCAACTTCCCCAACCGTTTGGGCAAAAACACCAACGTCTACCTCGGCTCCGCCGAACTGGCAGCGGTGTGCTCCAAGTTGGGTCGCATCCCCACTGTGGCTGAGTACCAAGAGGCCGTGGGCATCATCAACAAAGATGCCGCCAACGTCTACAAGTACATGAACTTCAACGAAATTGAAGAGTACGCAGACGTCGCAGCCAAAGCCTGACTGGCCTTGACAGGCGGCGCACAGCGCCATTGAAAACGGCTCCCTTGGGAGCCGTTTTTTTATGCTGATCTGGTAGTGACGGACAAGCACCGCTACAAACACCAGCCCCCATCTGCTTTTGATTTCAGGGGAAAGGGTAACAAATATCTCGAAAACCGAAACTCATTTTCCTGACTCCCGTAGATCGAAAACGCGAACGTGACTAATCTGCTGCGTGGTTTATCCGCCTCTCTTTACTAGGCGCGCGGCATCATGCAACGAACAGCGATGTGCCTGCGTGGCTGAAGTGGC
>JALQVJ010000188.1 GCA_023260355.1 Burkholderiaceae bacterium
CGCCGCGCCGCGCCATGCAAAACGAGCCCAGTGCCCGCAGAACGACCGCTGGTGACGGGAGCCGCGTTCGCGGGTTCGGTGGAGCTCGTGTGCAACAGCGGCCCCTGTGGTAGCGCCACTTGCAACGGCGATGACAGCAATATTGAGTTGCGCACGATGATACCGGCCAACGCAATCATGCCAATCATGC
Source organism: Burkholderiaceae bacterium (assembly GCA_023260355.1). Classification (GTDB taxonomy): domain Bacteria; phylum Pseudomonadota; class Gammaproteobacteria; order Burkholderiales; family Burkholderiaceae_C; genus RS62. Next base: position 191 of record JALQVJ010000188.1, read on the forward strand.
TGGTCGCAGTGAACTGCGCGCCCAAAATCGCATGGCCAGGCATGACGCCAATGATGGTCAGTGGGATCGGCGCCATGATGATCAGCGGCGTCAGATAGCTGCGGAACTGAGCGACCACCAGCAAGTAGATCAGGATCAGTCCCACGCCATACGCCGCACCCATATCGCGAAACGTTTCATACGTGATTTGCCACTCCCCGTCCCATTTGACGCTGTATTCGCGATAGGGGTCTGAAGGCTGGTTGATCCAATATTCACCCAGTTTGCCGGCGCCGGGCACCGCCGCAGATTGCAGGCCCTCGCGAATCTCCGCCAGACCATACAACGGCGAGTCCAACTGACCCGCCATGTCGCCCACCACATAGGTGACAGGCATCAGATCTTTGGAGTAGCGTGGGTAGTCGATCACGCCCCACTCCACCGACACCAACTCCGACAGCGGCACCATCGCGCCATTGGCGGCGCGCAACGGCAGACCGAGCACTTGGCTGAGACCGACTTTTTCGGTCTGTGGCAACTCGAGGCGCACGGGTACCGGGCGCTTGGCCATGCCGTCACGCAAGTAGGTGGCATCGGTACCCGACAAGGCCGTGTAGACCGTTTGTGCGATCACGGCCACCGGAATACCCAGTGCCTCAGCACGCGCACTGCGCACCCGCAAGAAGGCGCGAGGCGCTTGTTCCTTCAGCGATGTGTCCACGCCGACGATGTCGGGGGTTTGCTTGAAACGATCCGCCAACTTTTGCGCCACAGCCACACGACCGGCCTCATCGGGGCCATAGACCTCAGCCACGATCGGCGACATCACGGGCGGCCCAGGTGGGACCTCGACGACTTTCACGCGTGCGCCATGGCTCGCGGCAATTTTTTCGAGGGCCGGGCGCATGCGCTGAGCAATCGCATGTGACTTTTCATGGCGGTGCGCTTTGTCCACCAACGTGACTTGCAAGTCCCCGCCCTCAGCCTCTGCGCGCAAGTAGTACTGGCGCACCAAGCCGTTGAATGTGATGGGGCTTGCTGTGCCCGCGTACCCTTGAATGTGGGTGACTTCCTTTTGTTCAGCCAAGAAGGCGCTCATCTCTTGCAAGACCGCAGCAGTAGACTCCAGCGGCGTCCCTGCTGGCATGTCGAGCACGACCTGAAATTCGCTCTTGTTGTCGAACGGCAGCATCTTCAAGACCACGGCTTGCACCAAGGTCAAACCCACCGACAAAACCATGGCCGCGAGCACACCGATGGCCAGCAACCAGCGCTTTTTGGCGGATGCCAGCAGCGGCGTCAGAATGGTTTTGAATGTGCTCTGAAGTGTCCGCGTGATTTTGGATGGCCCGTGTGCGTGGGCGTGGGCATCTTGTTTGGTCAGCTTCAACGCCAGCCAAGGTGTCACCGTGAAAGCAATCGCCAGCGACAAAGCCATGCCCATTGACGAGTTGATTGGAATGGGGCTCATGTACGGCCCCATCAGCCCCGACACAAATGCCATCGGCAAGAGCGCGGCGATCACGGTCATCGTGGCCAAAATCGTGGGCCCACCCACTTCGTCCACTGCGACAGGGATGATGTCGATCAACTTGGCGTCTGGCGTCAACTGGCGATGGCGGTGGATGTTTTCCACGACCACAATCGCATCGTCCACCAAGATACCAATCGAAAAAATCAGCGCGAACAAGGACACACGATTCAGCGTGAAGCCCCAAGCCCATGACGCAAACAGCGTGGCCATCAGCGTCAGCACGACAGCGGCGCCCACGATCACAGCCTCGCGGCGCCCCAGCGCCATACCGACCAAGAGAATCACGCTGCCGGTGGCAAATGCCAGCTTTTGAATGAGCTTGTTGGCTTTTTCTGCGGCGGTTTGCCCGTAGTCCCGCGTGATGGTCATTTCCACGTTGGATGGAATGATTGTGTCCTTCAACTCATCCAGGCGCTTTCGCACGTTCTCAGCAACGTCGACTGCGTTTTCGCCTGGCTTTTTGGTCACCGTGACCGTCACTGCAGGGAACGTTTGGCCCGCATTGGCAGCCGCACCCGACTCACCAGCACCCAAGGTGTGCCAGACATATTGCACGGGCGATTTGGCTCCTGCCTCGATGGCCGCGACTTCACGCAGGTAGACCGGGCGGCCCTGATGGACACCCACGACGATGCTGGCGACATCTTCTGGCGACGTCAAAAACTCGCCCGTCTCAACCGTCACCATGCCGCCTTTGCTGGGCTCGACCACCACACCTGAAGGCAAGCCCAAGTTGGCGGCCGCCAGCGACTGCTCCAGCGATTGCGTGCTGATGCCACGCTCGCGCATGCGCTGTGGATCGAGCCACACATTCACCGCACGGCCAGGGCCACCGATGGTTTTGACCTCGCGGGTACCCCGCACGCGTTTGAGCTCCGACTCAATCGATGCCGCAACACGCTCCAGCGCCAGCGCACTCTCTTGATCCTTGCTGAACAAGGTCGCCGCAACCACCGGCACATCATCAATGCCCTTGGGCTTGACGATCGGTGCCATGACACCCAAGCCACTTGGGAGCCAATCACTGTTGCTGTTCAACACGTCATAGAGGCGCACCAACGCGTCCGTGCGGGGCACGCCCACTTTGTATTGCACAGTCAGCACGGCCAAGCCAGGTCGCGCAACCGCGTACGTGTGCTCAATGCCAGCGATCTGCGAGAGCACTTGCTCAGCGGGCGCCGCAACCATCTTCTCGACGTCTGCGCTGGACGCGCCTGGGAACGGAATCAACACGTTCGCCATCGTCACGTTGATTTGGGGTTCTTCCTCACGCGGGGTCACCATGACGGCAAACAAACCCAACAGAAGGGCCACAATTGCCAGCAGCGGCGTGATGGCATTTGCTTGAAAGGCAGCCGCGACTCGGCCAGAGAAGCCCAACGGCGCTTTTGATTCGGAGTGATGGGTGTTTGACATGGCCGCCTCAGTTCTTGCCCGTGGTCTGCGCAGCCGCCACTGGTGTGCTGGACACGCGATCACCGGCTTTCAATCCTGCGACAACCACAACACTGCCGTCGACCAAGGTTTGCCCAAGCCGCACTGGCTGCAGCACAAAGCGCGCCTTATCACCATCGCCGTGGGCCACATAGACGGCCGTCAACTCGCCGCGGCGCACGACTGCCTGCATGGGCACAACCAAGCGTTCGCTGTTGCCAGAGTGAAAGCGCACCTGCAGCTGCTCGCCCGGGATCGCGTTTTGCGTGTCTTGCGGCTTGAGGTCCAAGCGCACCTCTACCGTTTGGCTGACGGGGTCAGCCGCGGGCATGACTGTTTTTGAGGCCGGGGTCACCCACTGGCCATTGCTCAAATGCACTTGCACGCCGTTGGCTTGGCGAACCTGCTCCAACAAGCTGGCCGGCACGTGCACCACCGCTCGCATCAACTCCGGTTGATACACGGTGACGATCGGTGCGCCCGGCGCAGCGAGGTCGCCAGCCTCAACATGGGTGTTCAGCACCAAGCCACTCTGGGGCGCCGTGACCTTGGTGAAGCTGAGCGCGAGCTGCGCTTGAGCACGGGCTGCTTCGGCAGAGCGCACCTGCGCTTGCACGTTGTCCAAGGCCGCCTCACTCATGAAGCCCTTTTGAACCAGCGACTGCGTGCGCTCCAGCTGCGCTTGTGCATTTCGCCATTGGGCCGTGGCTGCAGCGACGTCATTTTGAGACATGCGATCGTCAATCTCCGCCAAGACTTGGCCCTTCTTGACGCGATCGCCTGCCTTGACCAACACGCGCAAGACGCGGCCGCTCGCCTGCGCCGACACGGTGGCTTGCGTGCGCGCCTGCATGTTGCCGTCAAAGCCAAAGCCGTTGCCCACAGACTGCGCGCTCAAGGTGATCACTGAGGGAAGCGCTGCCTGCGCAGCTGCCGGCGCAGCGGCGCCCAAGCCCAACAAAACCGCAGCAGAAACTGAAATCGAGATATGGCGAATAGACATTTTGAAACTCCTTGGACACGAGTATATATGATACCCCCTGGGGTATGCAAGTCCTTGGTGTTTGTGGGCTCATCGGGTGGTGCCGCTGGGCACGTGGCACGCACACCACCCGATCGAACGCGGTGCGCAAAACCCAGTGTGTCAGCC
>JALQVJ010000203.1 GCA_023260355.1 Burkholderiaceae bacterium
GCATATCTTCAGCCCCGCCCTCACTGACTTCCCCCCGACAACAAACGATTCCACGGACACGCGAGATGCACACGCAGCGACACGTTTTAGCCGGTTCGAACAGTGGCACCGAACGCAGCTTGGTCAGTCTGCACTATGGCCGCGCAGGCCATGGCCCGAAAGTGGTCTTGCAAACGGCTTTGCACGCCGATGAGTTGCCCGGCATGGTCGTGCTGCACCACTTGCGCCAGCGCTTAGAGGCGCTCGAGTCCAGCGGTCAAGTGTTGGGCGAAATCGTGTTGATTCCCATGGCCAATCCCATCGGCCTCGACCAGCAGGTGATGTATGCGCACCTGGGGCGGTTCGAGTTGAATACGATGGAGAACTTCAACCGCTATTACCCTGACCTCGCGCTGATGGTCGGCGAGCAAGTCGGTCCGCTGCTGACCCAAGACCCCGATCACAACCGCGAAGTCATCAGGGCTGCGATGCGCGAACAATTGGCGCAAGTACAAAGCACCACCGAACTGGACAGCCTGCGCCATGCCCTGATGCGACTGGCCTGCGACGCCGATGTTGCGCTCGATTTGCACTGCGACTTTGAGGCGGCCTTGCACCTCTATGTCGAGCACCCATACCTCGAGCAAGCCGACGCCTTGAGCCGCTACTTGGGCGCCAAAGCCGTGTTGTGGGCCGAGGGGTTTGGCACAGGGCTTTGTTATGACGAAGCCTTGAGCGGCGTCTGGTGGCGACTCGCGGCACGCTACCCCAGTCACCCGATCCCGCTGGCCTGCCTGAGCTCGACCGTCGAGTTGCGGGGACAAACCGATGTGGGTGGCGACTGGGCGATTCGGGACGCCCAAGCGCTCGAACATTACTTGCAACACATCGGTGCGATCGCTGGCCATCCGCCACGCATGCCCGCCGCGCAATGTGAGCCCACGCCTTTGGCTGGGTCACAGACCTTGCATGCCCCGCACGCTGGCGTGGTGGATTACCAAGTGGCGGTCGGCAGCGCAGTCAAAGCTGGCGACTTGATCGCCTGGGTGATCGAGCCTGTTCAAGGCCAGCGCAGCGGCGTGTACGCTGAAGTCGACGGCGTGCTGTACGCCCGACACATTTTGCGCTGGGCACACGCGGGTATGGACTTGGGCAAAGTCGCCGGCGCCACAGCCTTCAAGACAGGGCCGCTGCTGAGCCCATAACCCCTGTTGATGCCTTTGACCTTCAACTGAATTGCGAAACCACCCCATGAGCCCACAACTTCAAGTCGACAACATCCACAAACGCTTCGGTCAACACGAAGTGCTCAAAGGCGTGTCTCTGACGGCTCAATCCGGTGATGTGATCGCCATGATCGGCTCCAGCGGCTCGGGCAAGTCCACGTTTTTGCGTTGTATCAACTTGCTGGAGCGGCCCCACCAAGGCGCCATCTCCGTTGAGGGTGAGGCCATGCATTTGCACGTGGCCAAAGACGGCATGTTGCAGGCGACCCAGCCCAAACAGTTGCAGCGCATGCGCAGCAAACTCGCGATGGTGTTTCAGCACTTCAACCTTTGGGCCCATTTGACCGTGTTGGAAAACATCACCAAGGCGCCGATTGACGTCTTGGGCGTCGACAAAGACG
>JALQVJ010000411.1 GCA_023260355.1 Burkholderiaceae bacterium
GCTGGGGCTGAGCACTGCGACGCACCACCCCGCCAGCAGCAACGACACGCTTGCGCCCAAGCCAAACGTCGCGGTGTAGAACGAGACATAGCGCGATTGCTGTGCGCCCTGCACGCGATCCGTCATGGCCTTGAGACCGGGCATGTAGGTGCCCGCCAAACCTGCGCCGGTGAGGGCTTGAAACAACACCCCTGTGCCCACACCACTGGCAAGCCAGCCAAAACCCACAGAGCCCAAGGCCGCCAACACACACGACATGGCGAACACCAAGCGGGCGTCCACGCGATCCGTCAGGCCTGACAAGAACGGCACGGCAACCATGTAACCAAAGAAAAAAGCGCCTCCCACCAAGCCCGCCTCGGTGCCGGTCATTTGCCACGCATCCATGATGCGCGTGAGCAGGGCCGGATAGGTCGCGAAGCCGGTCATGGCCAGCACCTGTGCACCGCACAGAAGCATGACGATTTTGAACGCGGAGGGGTTGGGCTGGGTCACGGCGATGGGGTCAGGGATCAGAGCTACATCTTAGGGCCAGCCACACGGCGCTGATGCGCCGAAAATGACAGCGGTGCTGTGACACGCCAGTCGGTCAACGGCTGCTCAACGGCGGCTCAACGCTCGAAAGGCGACAGTCGGCGAGCACCGACCGCTGAAACCGATGCGACGCCGACATCAGGGGGCGCTGAATATGATGGTTCTGGAACCCTTAGCGTCCCCTGACAGGAGCCCTGAATCTATGAGCCCATTACCCCTTCACGGACTGCGTGTGCTGGATCTCAGCACGGTGATATTTGGTCCTTACGCGGCCCAATGGTTGGGCGATTTCGGCGCCGAGGTGATCAAGGTCGAAGCACCCGGCGGCGACTCCACGCGCCGCTTGGGCCCCAGCCGCGAAGCCAATATGGCCGCCGTGTTTTTGGGCAGCAACCGCAACAAACTCAGCATCGGCCTGGACCTCAAGACCACTGAGGGCCGTGAAGCCCTGGCACGCTTGGTGGCGACGGCAGATGTGTTCTTGCACAACATGCGGCCACAAAAGATCAAAGCCCTGGGTTTTGACTCTGAAACTTTGCGTCGCCAACACCCCAAGCTGGTTTACGCCAGCCTGCACGGCTACGGCGAGGGTGGGCCCTACGCTGGCCGTCCCGCGTATGACGACGTCATTCAGGGTCAAAGCGGCGTGGCCGATCTATTTATGTTGCGTGGCGGACCACCCGCCTACGCGCCCACAGTCATGGCCGACAAAACCAGTGCAGTCGTGGCTGCGATGGCCATCATGGGGGCCTTGGTCAAGCGCCAAACCAATGGCGAGGGCTGCCATGTCGAGATCCCGATGTTCGAAACCATGGCGTCATTCAACCTCGTGGAGCACATGTACGGCGCACACTTCACGCCACCCGCGTCTGACCCAGGTTACACCCGCATGCTGGCCGCCTGGCGGCGCCCCTACCCGACCGCAGACGGCTTTGTGTGCATGCTGCCCTACACCGATGCCCACTGGCGCGCGTTTTTCACGGCTGCTGGTGAACCCCAATTGGCGAGTGACGCGCGTTTCACAGACCTGGCGGCGCGCACCACGCACATCGTCGATCTCTACTCAGAGGCAGCGCGCATTGCCGCCAAACACACCACGGCATATTGGCTCGCCTTTGGACTCGAACACCAAATCCCCATGGCCCCAGTCAACACCCTCAAAGACCTGCCGCATGACCCGCATTTGGCAGCAGTGGGGCTGTTCTCGGAATTGGCTGACCCACAGATGGGTCAGGTGAATTTTGCCGGTGTACCGATCAAATTTGACGGCCAAAGACCTCCTGTACACATGCCGCCAAGACTTGGCGAGCACACCGAGGCCATCCTCTCAAATGTCGGCTATTCGGCCCAGGACGTGGCCCGCCTGATGCAGGGCGGCGCCACATTCAGCCACGCCACCAACCACCCAACCAAACCATGACCACAATGACTCGACTGGGCCAAGGTGCCTATTGGCAAGACCTCACGGTGGGTCAACGCTTTGATACTTTTTCGCGCACCATCACCGAAACGGATTTGGTCAACTTCATCTCCTGCACGGGCATGTTGGAGGCGATTTTTATCGATGCCCATTACCCCCACGGCGCGATTTCAGGGCGCGTCGTGCCGGGCGCCCTCACCTACACGTTGATCGAGGGTTTGATTTTGCAAACCATGATCCAAGGCACCGGGCTGGCGATGCTTGAACTGACTCAAAAAATCCACGCGCCAGTGTTTGTGGGTGACACGATTCGTGCAGAGATTGAGGTGACTGGCGTTCGCCCCACCTCTCAACACAATCGCGCCGTGGTGG
>JALQVJ010000217.1 GCA_023260355.1 Burkholderiaceae bacterium
CCACAACGGCACCGTTGCTGAGGGCAAGTCGCCCAACCATATCGCCAGTGGCAACAGCTATTGATCGAATCAGCACCCCTGCAATCAAAAGGCTCCCGAGGGAGCCTTTTTTCTTGAGTCAGTCGGGATCAGTAGTGGTAGACGCCACGGCCCGTTTTGCGACCCAAATAGCCGGCTGCGACCATTTCTTTCAAGAGCGGGCAGGGGCGGTACTTGCTGTCATTGAACTCGGCGAAGTACACATCCATCACGGCCAAACAGACGTCGAGACCGATCATGTCGGCCAGCGCCAAGGGGCCAATGGGGTGGTTGCAGCCCAGCTTCATGCCTGCGTCGATGTCATCGGGTGAGGCCAAGCCTTCGGCCAGTACAAAAAATGCTTCATTGATCATGGGCACCAAAATGCGGTTGACCACGAAACCAGGGGCGTTTTTAACCGTGATGGGCGTCTTGCCAAGCGCTTCAGCCAGCGCCTTGACCGCATCATGTGTGGCGTCGCTGGTTTGTAGGCCGCGGATGATTTCCACCAGTGCCATCATGGGCACCGGATTGAAAAAGTGCATGCCGATGAAGCGGTCAGCACGCTGAGTTGCCGCAGCCAGTTTGGTGATCGATATCGAGCTGGTGTTGGTGGCCACAATGACCTCGGGTGCCAACATCCCATCCAGTTGTTGCAGGATTTTGACTTTGAGCGCCTCGTTTTCTGTGGCGGCTTCGATGACCAGATGCGCACCCTGCAACGCCGCATAGTCCGTGCTGGTGGTGATCCTAGAGAGGGCGGCGGCCTTGTCAGCATCGCTGATCTTTTCTTTGGAGACGAGGCGATCCAAGCTCTTTTCGATGGTGCTCAAACCCTTGGCAACCGCTGCCTCACTGATGTCGACCATGACGGCCCGAATTCCTGAAACCGCACACGCTTGCGCGATGCCGTTGCCCATGGTCCCTGCACCTACGATGCCGACGGTTTGAATGCTGCTCACTGGGTCACTCCTTGTATCAATGAATAGAGATGGCGAATGGATCCCTGATTGTGCCAAATGCGGCGTGCCAAGCCTTACACGCTGTCCCAGCGGCGCCAGCGGGCGATCAGCACGGCACCCAATGGCAATAAAAGGCCAATCGCCAGTGCGCTCAAGAGCAAAGGCGTGAGATCGTCGTAATTGGCCCCCACCTGGATATTCCCAGTGGTGCGGTCCTTGACCTCGCGGGTGATGGTGAAGAGCTGATTCAAGTATTTGGTGCCCAACTGAGCAGCGGACAAAGCCAGGTTGGTGAAGCTGGCCATCACGGCAAAGTAGGTGGCCTTGAGGTGTGACGGCGCGGAGTTGGCAATCCAAGCCAGCATGGGAATCATGCTGATTTGACCCAGCGGGGACTCCAACGCCGTGTCCACCAGTGCGATGAACCTGGCATCGACGACACCGCCCGTGTGTGCGGCAGTCCATTCGTGCAAGCCCAAACTCATGCCCAATGTCGGAAGCCCAAGAATGGTGCCCGTGATGGTGAGGAAAATCACCACATCAAAGATGGATCGCTCGGCCATGAAGCGGCGAAAGATGAACATGCCGACCAAAGTCAGGGTGCTGCCGACCAGGGACAACACGGAGAAAAACCCTTGATCAAAGCCCAGCACATCGATGGTCCACCACGAGACGCCCGGCCCCGGGCTGGGTGTCGCGCGGAACATGAAAATCACCAATGCCGTACCCACCAAAGTTTGGCGTGCGCGGGGGTCTAGCTCTCTCACCAGGCGAGCCATCAAAAAGGTGATGATCGCCATAGAGCCAACAAAAATAAGCTCTTGGCTGTAGACCCAGTCCGAGAGGCCGGCCCCTAGGGTGAACGCCACAAAAACCAGGCTGCCCATGAGCAAACCGATGTTGGGCGGCGTGACCTCGACCGCCGCCACCACAAGCGATTCGGCTTCGGCTTGGCTCAAGCCCCGCTTTTGGTGGGCGCGAATTTGCTGCATGCGCTGCCACCGCGCGACCGCCAGCCCGCTCAGTGATAGGGCTGGAATGGCAAGAGCCATCAGGTAGATATTTCGGTAGGTGGTGGTTTTGGTGGCTTCGTCCATGCTTGCTGCATCGGCGAAAACCCAAAGGTTTAAAAGCGCGACGACTACTGTGCCGCCAATGATGGCGACCCGACCCAGGGTTTGCATGGTGGTGTGCATGCGCTTGAGTTCAGCCGAGTCGATTGGACGGCCGTGCGCGTCTCGGTGTGGCACCGCTTCTACCGTCATCGCGTCTGCGGTGGCGTCTTGCAGGACATAACCCACGGGGCTGAGCAAAGTTGCCAGCACGAACCACGCATTGATGGGCATGATGGCGGCCATGGCCGTGGGGTCCGCAATCAAACCGGCCATGATCAACAGGCTGAACGCAATCAAGGCGGCACCCAGCACAATGAATCCTGATTTGAAGCGCCACAGGACATCAATCAAATGGCCGATGGGCATCTTGAGTGCCCAGGGGATGCCGGCCCAAAATCCCAACGCCGCCAAGAACTCGGCCGATAAGCCCAAATGCTCCTTGACGAAAAAAGTGCCCACGATGCCCGTCAGCCCCTGGACCCCGGCGGCCATGTACACCATGAGTGGAGGGAGGTAGGACCAGCGCATTTCGCGGCCGAGCTGTTGCAGGGGGGTGATCAGGAGTCGAAGAAGGGCTTGCATGTTCAGTCCTGTGCAGTGGGGCGTGGGTCACCCAAGAGGATAGGAATTGTGCCTTGAGACGAGCCCGCAGTCGCCTATGGTTTTCCTTGTGGTGATGAGTTCTGGCATGCTAAGCCCTGATCTCAGTTGCGGGCCTGCGGGCCCCATGTTCGAGTGAGGATGTGTCCTATGGCCATGGTCGAATTGCTTCAAAAACAAGCCAAGCGTCAGCCCGACGCCCCTGCGATTTTCGAGGGCAGCGCGTTGCTCATGAACTATGCCCAATGGGCGCAAGCAGCAGCTGGGGTTGCGCAGCGGCTGCGCGATGGCGGGCTGCAGCCGGGCGACCGGGTGGTGCTGTTTATGCGCAACCACCCGATGTACTTGGTATTGGCGTGGGGGGTATGGTGGGCCGGCGGCGTGGTGGTGCCAGTGAATGCCAAGCTGCATATCAAAGAGGCGCAGTGGATCGTGGAGAACGCCGAGGCCACATGGGCGTTTGTGAGCCAAGATGTGTGCAGCGCATCACTCGCCCCCTCGATCCAGCAGTGGGAGGTCACCCAGGCGCTGGCGCACGGTTGGTTTGAGGGCGTTTCAGATTGGACCGCCGTGCCAGTTTGCGAGCGCGAGCTGAGCGACCTCGCATGGTTGTTCTACACCAGTGGGACCACGGGGCGCCCCAAGGGGGTCATGCTCACACACCACAATTTGTTGACGATGGGGCTCAATTACTTTGTGGATGTGGATCACGTGGCGCCCGACGACCACATCATCTATGCAGCGCCCATGTCCCACGGTGCAGGTGTGTACGCGATTCCTCACTTGATCGCGGGAGCACGGCATGTGGTCCCTGCA
>JALQVJ010000369.1 GCA_023260355.1 Burkholderiaceae bacterium
TTGGCCACGCCCAAGGCGCGCTTTTGTATGTCATTCATGCGCATTGGGTTGGTGCCCGATTGCGGCGCGTTTTACACCTTGCCCCGCGTGGTCGGCGTGCAGCGGGCCAAAGAGTTGATGATGACCGCCCGCGAGGTTGACGTCCAAGAGGCGGTTCAACTGGGCATCGTGATGGAGGTGGTGGCTGCCGAAGACCTGATGGCCAAGGCGCAGGAATACGCCGTTCGACTCAAAAATGCGTCCCGCTTGGCCACGGGCTTGATCAAGCAGCGTGTCAACGATTCACTGGGGAACAACCTCAGAAACGTGCTGAACACCGAGGCCAATGACCAAGGCCTGTGCTTTTGTGACCCCTACAACGCCCAGGCGGTCGAGCGATTTTTTGCCAAAGAACCGCCGCTCTTTCAATGGCCTCAGGGTTGATGTCAGCGCCGCTGCGTTGGGTCTTCTTCGTGGATGCGCAGCAATGGGTAGATGTGCTCTGCAATGGGGCTTGGGCCGTCTGGCAGTCCTGCATTGAGGCGGCGCTGGCGAATGCGCCCGCGCAGCATCAGCAAGCCCCTGAGCAAATCCAGGTGTTCACCGCGATGCTCGGTTGTGAATGGTGCGTTCAAGATGCGATGGATCTGAGCTGAGTCCTCTAAGTCGACCCGAAGTGCAAAAGCCAAGCGGTCAATCTCTTGGTTCACTGCATGGACATCGTGCTGCAGCTCATCCATGCCCACGGGGGTGGGCGGGTTGTGCAAAGGTTTGTGATTCATCAGGTCAGGGATCGCGGGATAAGCAATTATTATGCGCTCGTGTGTCAGCTCGCTTGGCGTTGAAGCCGTGGGTTGCCTGCCCCTTGATGCTTGTGTGACCGTGATCAGACCACCTACTACGCCATGAACTCCTCCGCTGCGACACCCCCGATACGTTCCCCAAAGGCTGCCGCATGGGTGATCGTGGCGGGCGTCACCGCGGCCATGCATGTCGGCAAGGTCCCTGTGGCCATCCCCATTCTTCAGCAGCAGCTGGGTATGACCTTGGTTGAGGCCGGCATGTTGTTGTCGATGTCGCAATTTGCCGGCATGTTGATGGCGGTGTTTGTCGGGATGTTGGCCGATGGCATGGGTCTTCGACGCAGCGTCCTGTCTGGCTTGGTGTTGATGGCTGTCTCCAGCGCACTGGGGGGACTGTCAACCTCGGTGCCGGTGTTGTTGATGTGCCGAACGCTCGAGGGTATGGCGTTTCTATTGGTGGTTGTGCCCGCACCGGCGCTGTTGCGCCAGTTGGTTCGCCCTGAGCGGCTGGCCCAAACGATGGGTATATGGGGGGCCTTCATGCCTGCAGGTACCGCGACGTCGATGATCGTGGGGCCGTGGGTGTTGGGTGCGTTTGAGTGGTCTGTGTGGTGGTGGGTGCTGTCCTGTGTGTCTTTGCTCTGCGCCTGGGGTGTGTGGCGCCAAGTGCCTTTCGTCCCGGTGACGAGCGGGCAAGCCAGCGGGGTTTCACAAAGCGCTCGCTTGATGCAAACGTGGCGCAACCCGGGTACTTGGTGGGTGGCACTGGCCTTTGGGATGTATTCCAGCCAATGGTTGGTCGTGATTGGCTTTTTCCCGACCTTGCTGCACGAGGCGGGTCTGGGGGCGGCGAGCGCTGGTGCGATCACCGCTGGCGCGTCACTGGCCAACATCATTGGCAATGTTGGGGCAGGGCAACTGCTGCACCGGGGCGTGGCGCCGCACAAGGTGATGACCATTGCCTTTGTGACGATGTTTCTGGGCGCGGTGGTGGTCTTTGCAGGAGGCTTGGCTGTTCCCGTGGCGTGGCGCATTGTGGCGGCGATGTTGTTTTCTGCCGTGGGTGGGCTGTTGCCGGGTTCTTTGTTTTCGCTGGCCGTGCGTCTGGCGCCTAGCGAACAGACGGTCTCCACGTCGCTGGGGTGGACCACACAAATGTCGATGACGGGGCAGTTCTTGATGCCGCCCATTGCCGCGTGGCTCGCCGACACACAAGGCACGTGGTCATACACTTGGCTGCTGAATGCGGCGTCCTGCAGCCTGGGCTTGGTCTTGGTGTTGCGCATGCATCGATTGTTGAAGGCGCGCTGAGCTGACTCCCACGCAACAGGGGTGGCGCGTCAGTCCGCGGACAATGGGGTGCATCAACTTCGGAACCTATCGCCATGCGCATTGCCTTGATTCATGCCCTTTCCCACTCAGTCGCGCCCATCAACGCAGTCATGGCGGCGCAGTGGCCGGATGCGATTCGCATGAATCTGCTTGACGACAGTTTGTCGGCGGATTTGGCGCGCGCCGGTCAAGGGCTTGACGCGGCGATGCATCAGCGGTTTTTAGACCTGTCGGCTTATGCCGTTGGGACGCAAGTTGACGGGATTTTGTTCACCTGCTCGGCGTTCGGACCATGCATCGACGCCGTCAAGGCGCGCTACCCGCACTTGCCTGTCTTCAAACCCAATGAAGCCATGATCACACAGGCCGAGGCCCATACACATGAGATCGGACTGATCGCATCTTTTGCGGGCACCCTAGAGACGATGCCGTCAGAGTTCGGTGCGCACACCCAGCTTCAAACCGCATTGGTGGCTGAGGCGCTGGACGCGCTGAACCGGGGGGATGTTGATGCCCACGATGCTGCTGTCTTGGCTGCTGCGCAACGCTTGGTGCAAGGGGGAGCGAAAGCGATTGCTTTGGCCCAGTTTTCGATGGCCAGGGCTGCGCCACTGGTGCGCCAGCATGTCGGTGTGCCTGTCTTCACGACACCCGAGAGTGCGGTGCATGCGCTCAAGCTCGCCTTGGGTGTGCCTGCGGCATAAGGTTCGCCAGACAAGCAGTTGCCGCTGCGATTGCCCGATCCATCCGCCGTGACATAAAAAAAGCTGCTTGCGCAGCTTTTTTCTAGGCGTGTGTGGGTCATCAACGCTTTTCGTATTGGCCCGCACCAAACAGCAGGTGTCTGGCCTTGTCGTCGGTGAGCTCTTTGCGCAGCGGCGTCAAGATTTGCACGCCACGTTGAACGGCTGGGCGTTGCTCGATTTTTTGAAACCAAGCATGCAGGGCAGGGTAGTCAGCCCAGTCGATGCCTTGGCGCTCCCATGAGCGCAGCCATGGGAATATGGCGATGTCAGCAATGGTGTATTGCTTGCCGGCGATATAGGCGCCAGTGCGCTCGATCTGACGGTCCATGACGCCGTAGATGCGTTTGGCTTCGTTGGTGTAGCGCTGAATGGCGTACTCAATCTTCTCGGGCGCGTAGCCTCGGAAGTGGTGTGCTTGTCCGAGCATGGGGCCCACGCCGCCCATCTGGAACATCAGCCATTGCATGGTTTCGAACTTGGCCGCATCAGACTTGGGCAAAAACTTGCCAAATTTACTGGCCAGGTACACCAAGATGGCGCCAGACTCAAACAGATGGAAGGGCTTGCCGCTGGGCCCATGGCTGTCCACCATCGCAGGAATTTTGTTGTTCGGACTGATCTTGAGAAACGCAGGCTCGAACTGCTGACCTTGGCCAATATCGACCGCGTGCGCGTGCCAATCGCGACCTTCCCGTTGGCCGCACTCCTCGAGCATGATGTGGACTTTGTGACCGTTGGGCGTTGCCCATGAGTAGACGTCGATCATTGGAATCTCCGGATTGAGGGTGATGTGCAAGATTGTGCTGCAGCGTTGTGCGCACGGCTTGGGATGATAAAAAAACAGCACCCGAAGGTGCTGTTCTTGCGAGGCCTTGAATCAGCAACCGCGTGTGACTGCGGCTTCGGGCTCCATGGCCAAGGTGGAGTGACGGGCCAACTCGAGCTTGGCGATCGTGACGCGGTGCACCTCGTCAGGACCGTCGGCCAAACGCAATGTGCGCTGGTGTGCCCACGTGTTGGCCAAGTGGAAGTCCTGAGACACACCGCCACCACCGTGCGCCTGGATCGCCCAGTCGAGGATTTGCAGCGCGATGTTGGGTGCGACCACTTTGATCATGGCGATTTCAGCCTTGGCGACCTTGTTGCCAACCGTATCCATCATGTACGCGGCTTTGAGCGTCAGCAGGCGAGCCTGCTCGATCATGATGCGCGCCTCGGCGATGCGCTCTTGCCACACGCCTTGCTGTGACACTGTCTTGCCAAATGCCGTGCGCACCATGATGCGCTTGCACAGCGATTCGAGTGCACGCTCGGCGGCGCCGATAGAGCGCATGCAGTGGTGGATGCGTCCGGGGCCCAAGCGACCTTGGGCGATTTCGAAGCCACGGCCCTCACCCAACAGGATGTTGCCCTTGGGCACTTTGACGTTTTCGAGCAGCACTTCCATGTGGCCGTGCGGCGCATCGTCGTAACCGAAGACGCTCAAGGGGCGCAACACAGTGATGCCTGGGGTATCCGCAGGCACGACCACCATGGATTGCTGGCTGTGGCGAGGCGCCTCAGGGTCAGTCTTGCCCATGACGATATAAACCTTGCAACGGGGGTCTCCGGCACCGGAGCTCCACCACTTGCGACCGTTGATCAAGTAGTGATCACCCTTGTCCTCGATGCGGCACTGGATGTTGGTGGCATCGCTGGATGCCACCTCAGGCTCGGTCATCAAAAATGCCGAGCGGATTTCACCGCGCAGCAAGGGTTCCATCCATTCGTCCTTGATGGCTTCGCTTGCGTAGCGCTCCAAGGTTTCCATGTTGCCGGTATCAGGGGCCGAACAGTTGAACACTTCGGGGGCCCAAGTGACGCGGCCCATGATTTCGCACAGGGGCGCGTATTCCAAGTTGGTCAGACCCTCAGGGACGCGTGCGGAATTGGGAATAAACAGGTTCCACAAGCCAGCGGCACGGGCCTTGGGCTTGAGTTCCTCAACGATCTTCGTTGGAATCCAAGCGTTGCCAGCGGCACGGTTGGCGGCCACCTCTTCGTGGAAACGCTCTTCATTGGGATAAATGTGCTCATCCATGAAGGCGAGCAAGCGGGCTTGCAAGTCCTTGACCTTGTCTGAGTATTCGAAATGCATGGATAGCTCCTTTTTAAAAAATCATTGTTGTGCGTCGTGCTTTTGGGCGAACTTCCATGCCAGCTCGGCGAGCGGGCGTGCGCCGGCGGCAGATTTGGCTGCTTGGGCGTTGGATGCAGTGCCCAGTTGCACACGCTTGGCGATTCCTTGCAGAATCGCCGAGAGGCGAAAGGCGTTGTAGGCGAGGTAAAAATTCCAATCGCGTTGGAGTTCCTCGGGCGTGGTGAAACCGGTGTGTGCGCAGTACAGCTCGATGTACTCGCGCTCTGTGGGGATGCCCAGCTTTTCGTGATCCAAGCCGCCGATACCGCGGAATTCGCCTGGAGAGATATGCCACGCCATGCAGTGGTAGCTGAAATCAGCCAGCGGGTGCCCGAGCGTCGACAGCTCCCAGTCGAGCACCGCGATGATGCGCGGCGCGTCGGCGTCGAACATGACGTTGTCGAGTCTGTAGTCACCATGCACGATCGATACGCGGCTTTCATCGCGCGCCAATGCGGGCACGTTCGCGGGCAGCCACTCCATCAAACGATCCATCTCGGGGATCGGGTCTGTGATGGAAGCCACGTATTGCTTGGACCAGCGTCCAATCTGGCGATCGAAATAGTTGCCTGGCTTGCCGTAGTCGCTCAAGCCGACGGCGTTGACGTCGACCGTGTGCATCAGCGCCATGACGCGATTCAGTTCAAGGTAGAGCTCACGGCGTTGCGCGGGCTCCATGCCCGGCAGCGATTGTTCCCAAAGCACGCGTCCGGCCTTGAACTCCATCACGAAAAACGCACGGCCGATGATGTTTTCGTCCTCGCACAGCACGCACATCTCTGGCACAGGGAAGTTGACAGAGTGCAGTGCCTTCATGACGCGGAACTCGCGCTCAATGGCATGTGCTGATGGCAGCAACTTGGCGACCGGCCCTGGTTTTGCACGCATCACATACGTGCGCGCGGGCGTGATGAGCTTGTAGGTGGGGTTGCTTTGACCGCCCTTGAACATCTCCACCGTCAAGGGGCCTTGGAAACCGGGCAGGTGATCGGTGAGGTAGCGCGCAAGCGCGCCCTCGTCAAAACGATGGGATTCGGCGACCGCCTTGGTGCCGGTGAATGCTGATTGATCAGTCATGGGTTGAAGTCCTTTCAACAGGCTTCAACCCATGGGCGCGGCACTGCTGGCCGCGCATGCGGCTTAATCCGAGGTTTCGACGATACGCAGCAACTGTGGCTGATCGCAAATCACGAGGCCCGCGGGTTCCACACGAATGGCTCCCTCGCGCTCCATGGTTTTCAGTTCTTGATTCACGCGCTGGCGTGACGCGCCCAGCAACTGAGCCAGCTCCTCTTGTGCCAGTTGCAGACCGATGCGAATCTCGTTGTTCGCATTGAGACAGGGCACACCGTACGAACGCGCCAAATGCATCAGCTGTTTGGCTAGGCGTGCGCGAAGCGGCAGTGTGTTCAAGTCCTCGACCAAACCGAAGAGCGAGCGGATGCGCCGCGCTTGCAGGCGCATCAAGGCTTCGTACAACTCGGTGTGAACCTGCAAAATCTTGAAGAAGTCGGCTCGCGACACGCACAGCAGCGTGGTTGCGCCATGTGCGTACGCGTCGTGCGTGCGTGCATCCCCATCGAACATCGTCACGTCGCCAAACCAAACACCGGGCTCCACATACGTGTATGTGATTTGCTTGCCCGTGATCGAGGTTGAGCTCACGCGCACCGCTCCGCGACAGACACCCAACCATTCCATGGGCTGATCGCCCCTGGCACAGATGAGGTCGCCGTCTTTGTAGCGTTTGACGTAGGCGCATCGAAGTATGTCGTGTCTCAGTGATGGTGAAAGAGTCCCAAACCAACGCCCGGCGTTGATTGACTCGCGTTCTTCCATAGTAAGAATCGGCTCATCTGAAACCTGTCGTCTCAGTGACTGAGAACTGCTATATCCGTCGCTCATGTGACCTTGTGCTTTCAATTCAAAAAAATGTTAACGGGCTCAACGGTACTGTGGCTGGCGCTTTTCAAGGAATGCTTGAATGCCCTCACCACCATTGGCGTGATGCAAGTTGCGCACGAAATGCTGGCGCTCGTTTTCCAAATGCTGATGCAAACTCACATCAACAGCTTCGTTGCATAAGTCTTTGATCGATGCCATGACGTTGGGTGCGCGTGACGTCAAAGATGCAGCGATTTGCAAAGCAGTATTCAATGCATCGCCGGGCGCACTCAAGTGGCTGATGACACCCAGCTCATGCAGGCGCTTGGCTTTCATGCGTTCGCCCAACATCAGCATTTGCATTTGAGTGGCGCGTGGCAAGTGTCGCGCGATATGCCATGCGCCGCCGCCGTCAGGGGACAAGCCCACGTTGGCGTAAGCCATCACCAAGAACGCATCCTCAGCGGCCACCACCAAGTCGCAGGCCAAAGCCACTGAGACACCCGCGCCAGCAGCAGCACCTTCGACTGCGGCGATCACGGGCTTAGGAAAGAGACGGATGCTTTCGACCCACGTGTTGAATGCGTTGATGCTGTCGGCTTGAACTTGTGGGTCTTGTTGGCGATTGTTGAGCAGGCGATTGAGGTTGCCGCCGGCACAGAAATTCGATCCCTCGCCAGTGATGATCACTGCGCGCACATCTCGATTGGCCTCCGCTGCGTTGAGTGCCTCAACGCCTGCCGCATAAATATCTGGACCAATCGCGTTGCGAGCCTCGGGATCACTGATGGTGAGGACGAGGGTTTGGTTTTCGCCACCAACGAGCAGTCTTCCGGCCATTCAAATCTCCTGGTGCTTGAGTGACAAGCCCAACGCGCCACGGCGACGCAGCCATGGGCTGGGACGATAGCGAGGATCGCCATACACCGTTTGTAAATTGAACAAGGTCTCCAACACATTGGTGGGGCCGAGCTCATCGCCCCATGCCAGCGGGCCCTTGGGATAACCAAGGCCTAGAGAGACCGCCAAGTCCAAGTCATCAGGGGTGCAGATGCTTTGCTGACAGATGTCCGCCGCGATATTCACGATGGCCGCCAAAACGCGTTGCGTGACAAATCCGCCAGAGTCCTTGATCACGCTGACCGCCTTGCCATCGCTGGCAAACAGTGCGTGTGCGGCGTCGCGCATGTCTTCGCGCGTGGCTGGGTTGGTCGCGAGCACGCGGCGTTTGACCGCGTCATCGGGCATGAGCATGTCGATGCCCATCGTGCGCGTGGGGTCCAAGCGCTCGACAGCGGCGATGGTGGTGACGTCCATGCCAAGTGGGGCTACCAAAATCAACGCTTGGTCGCTAGGCACCTGGCCTGTTTCAATTTGCGCGCCTAGGTTTTTGAGCAGTTGATACAACTCTGGGCGGCGTGCCGCCTTGGGAGAGACCCAGACCGGAGGCAGTTGCGTGACCACCGGCGTTGTGGGTTCTGCGGGGACTTGTGCAACGCCGTCTTGGTATGTGTAGAAGCCTTCGCCGACCTTTTTGCCAACAATGCCACCCGCGAGGCGTTGCGCGGTGATGACGCTGGGACGATAACGTGGCTCTTCGTAATATTGGTGGTATACCGACTCCATCACGGGATGCGACACGTCCAAGGCAGTGAGATCCATCAGTTCAAATGGGCCCAAGCGAAAGCCAGCTTGATCGCGCAAGATGCGATCGATCGTGGCAAAGTCGCTCACGCTTTCACCCACGATGCGCAGCGCCTCGGTGCCGTAAGCTCGGCCGGCATGGTTCACGATGAAACCGGGTGTGTCTTGCGCCAATACAGGCGTGTGGCCCATCGCTCGAGTCAGCGCATCCAAGCGTTGGCAGACATCGGGCGCCGTCTTGATCCCTGGAATGATTTCGGCCAAGCGCATCAAAGGCACGGGGTTGAAAAAGTGGTAGCCGGCCATGCGCTCCGGGTGTTTCAGCCCCGCCGCGATCGCCGTGACGGACAGCGATGAAGTGTTGGTGGCCAACACGGCTGTGTTTGACACGACTGCTTCAAGTTGGCCGAACACGTCTCGCTTCACGTCCAGTCGCTCGACGATTGCCTCAACGATCAAGTCACAAGGGGCCAAATCGCTGAGCGAGGTCACTGTCGTGAGAGACGACTGCCATTGCGAGTGCTGCTCGGGTGTGCACTTGCCTTTGGCCGCCATGCGCTCCCATTGCTGTTGAACGTTTTGAAGTGCGGCCTCACAGGCTTGGGTAGAAGTGTCAAACACCTTGACCTTGCAGCCCGCTTGAACTGCCATTTGCGCAATACCGCGGCCCATGGCACCTGCGCCGACCACACCGACAAGTTGAAAGGGTTGACTCATGTCGCTTTGTTCCAAGTCTGGCTCTGAAGAGCAAAGCAGCAATCATAATTCCTAGAAACCTCAAATTCAGGGAGGCGCTGCCAGAAATGACAAGCGGCGCCGAGGGCGCCGCTGAGCTGAGGCTGTCGTCCCCCGAGATAGGGGTCAGCCTGCTGCGACCATTTGATCCAATGCGGCGCAGACGTCTGCCATGCGCCCAGACATCACCATGCGACCCGCTTGATCGCGGTGCCGCAAGTCGCTGTCGATGCGCCGCACGCGCACGGCGTGCTGCCAAGAGATCACTTCACCACGTGGCAAAGCAGCACGGCCAGTGGGGTGTGCTTGTTGAGATGGCGCGGCTGGCCGCATCGGGCGCTCGGTCGGTTCAGGGAACAAAAGGATTTGAGAAGCCATGGTCTACCTCGTTCAAAGCATCACGGTGTTGCGAATCAGGCCAACAGCGAGGCCTTCGATTTCAAAAGGCTCGCCTGGGACCACGACAAGCGTTTTGAAGTCGGGATTTTCAGCGCGCAATTCAATGCGGTCGGGACCACGCCAGTACCGCTTGACGGTGACGTCGTCACCGAGGCGGGCGACCACGATTTGGCCGTTGCGCGCCTCTCGGGTGGACTGAACCGCCAGCAAGTCGCCGTCCAAAATGCCAGCGTCACGCATGGACATGCCACGCACCTTCAAGAGGTAGTCAGGCCGACTGGCAAACAGGCTGCCTTCGACTTGGTAGCTCTGATCGATGTGTTCTTGTGCCAGGATGGGGGAGCCCGCGGCAACGCGACCAATCAGCGGCAGGGTCAACTGTTCGAGCCCTGGAATGGGGAGGCCAAGCTGTGAGTCGTGTCTGGCGTGCAGCTGGCGCATGCCTTCTCCGCGCAGGCGAATGCCCCGGGACGTGCCACTGACCAATTCGATGGCCCCCTTGCGAGCCAGGGCCTGCAAATGCTCTTCGGCGGCGTTCGCTGACTTGAAGCCCAGCGCCTGGGCAATTTCGGCGCGCGTTGGGGGAGAACCCGTCTGGGCGATGGTGCGCTGGATCAGCTGCAGGATCTGCTGCTGCCGCTCGGTCAGTTTGGGTGTGCCTAGAATGGACATGGTTGTCGCCTTTCTCATCGGGGGCATGTGCGTGGGCCGCGATCGGCTTTGCTCACATACTGTTTGTTTATACAGTAACTGTATTTTTAACCAGGAAAATTTGAAATGCAAGAAAATTTTTCGCCACGCCGAAGCACGCTCTGGGTTTTGGGGACCGGGGGCACCATTTCTGGCCTCGCCGAAGATGCGGCGGATGTGCGCGGCTACACAGCCGGACAGGTTGGCGTTGATGCATTGTTGGCGGGGGTTGCGCTGCCCAGGGCATTCCAAATCCAAACGCAGCAGGTGGCGCAAATCGACTCGAAGGACATGACTTGGGCGGTGTGGCTGGACTTGTTGGATGCGGTGAAACAGCGCCTCTCAGCTGAGGACACACAAAGCGTGGTCATCACCCATGGCACCGACACGATGGAGGAGACCGCGTATTTCCTGCACTTGTGCCTTGGCGAACTGGTGCGTGATCACGCCGTCGTGCTCACGGGTGCGATGTTGCCGGCTTCTGCAGCACAACCCGATGGGCCGAAGAACATCGCCGATGCCTTGTGCGTAGCCGCAGACCCTCAGTCTCGTGGCGTCATGATTTGCATGGCTGGCGAGGTATGGAGCGCGCTGGAGGGGCAAAAGCTCCATGGCGATCGACTGGATGCGTTCGGCGCGCGCGACGGACATGCTCTGGCCCGCGTGGCGGATGGACAAGTGGTGTGGCGCTCATCTGCACCAGCGCCCAGTCGCTGGCGTGTTGGCCATTTGCGCGCGCAAGCGCCCTGGGTGGAGATATTGGCCTCGGCCACTCAGCCTGCAGTGCAGGCGCTCGATGCGTTGCGTGCCGCGGGTTTGGAGGGGGCGGTGATCGCCACGACTGGCAATGGCACAGTGCATGCTGCCTTGCAAGTCGCGGCGGAGCAGGCGCAGGCGTCGGGGCTGCCCGTTGTGCGCGCGTCTCGCACGGCACACGGCCATATCCGTGATGGTCACCCCAAT